>DUIM01000007.1:0-6236 GCA_013330355.1 Methanosarcinales archaeon | reverse complement strand
TGACCTTTGGCAAATGGTCGAATATCTCCTGGAAGAACGTCCCGGGATCGATCCTGACATAGGTCTCATCTGCTATCAGGTAGACTGAAAGTATATCATCCAGAGTATCAGGGGTAATGCTGCCGTCATTCAGGATCTTGTCCTTTATACTGTCTGTGAATTCATCCTTAAAATCCTTGATCTCGATTATGGGTATCCTGGCTGCAAGCCGTCTGTGCGGACCTCTGTCATAGACCTTGAACCCGAAATCCCTGTCGATCTCATCTTTCATACTTGTGATTATCAGAGGCGATCTTGTCTTGTCCCCAACCAGGTCTTCCGCCAGGCTGCTGGCAACTTTTACTGACTTTTTACTGCCGATAAGCAGCAGTGAATCAATGTAGCGCATATCCTCTATATCGAGGCTGGAAAGCACATCCTTTACATCTTGTATTACATCTGGTTCCGGTGTGAAGGTCCTGAATACCAGTATCCACTCATTACCAGCTCTCACAGTCCTGGACTGCCCGATTTCACTTACCGCATCATACAAGCTATTGTGGGTATTGCCGTTCAAACCAATCACCATTCACAGAATGAAACTTTATGTTATTGTGTTCCTATATTGATATTCAATTGTATTGAAATAGTTTGTCAAATTGTAGTATGGCAGGGGAAAACATCTGTCGGTCTTTTGTTGATACAAATCAAATATAGAATACAAAAAACGCAAACATTGAGACGATCACAACAGTAACAAGATTTAACCACAAGCCGGCCCTGGCCATCTGGGGTATGGTAACATAACCCGACCCGAACACAATGGCATTGGGTGGAGTGGCTACCGGCATCATGAACGCCAGGGATGACGATATTGCCACAGCAGCCATTATCCCGAACGGGGAGATGCCCAGGGTTATTGCAATGGATGCGGCAATTGGCATCAGGATAGTGGCTGTGGCCGTATTTGATGTGATCTCTGTGAATATCTTTGTAATAACAACAGTTGCCAGGATCAACAGTAATACGGGCATAGCCACAAGGAACGTAAAACTCTGGGATACCCATTCAGCCAGGCCCGTTTCTGCAAACCCCCTGGCAATAGCGAACCCTCCACCCATCAGGAGTGCAACACCCCATGGAACTTTTTCAGTATCCTCCCATGAAAGCAATGAAGCCTCCTCCCTGGCAGGTATTATAAACAGCAGCAACGCTCCGGTAATAGCGATACTGGCATCTGTTACCTGTGGCATGTACTTGCCCCACAACAGCCCCCGGGTCATCCACAAGACCGCCACCAGTGCAAACACCATAAGCACATGTTTCTCCTCCCTGGTTATCTTACCCTGCTTGGCAATCTCAGCCTTTATGACTTCCCCGCTGCCCGGCATCTCATCTTTTTGGATACGGTAACCGATATGGGTAAGATAGAACCAGGTGATGACCAGCATGACAAACGCCAGGGGAAACCCGAAGTATGCCCATTCAAAGAAGTTTACCTGTACCCCGAACATGGACTGGTAGATGCCTGCGAATATCAGGTTTGGCGGCGTACCCACCAGTGTTGCCATCCCGCCTATGGATGCTGCATAGGCAATAGAGAGCATCAGTGCCACATTGAAATCCGGGTCTGATTTTTTTGCAGATATGCTGGCAATCACCGCTGTTCCGATTGGCATCATGACCATGGCAGTGGACGTATTTGATATCCAGGCAGATAAAAAGGCGGTGGCGACCATGAAACCTGCTATGATACGCCTGGGCCCTATGCCTATGAGGTGCACAACAAACAGGGCAATACGCTTATGCAGGTCCCACTTTTCCATGGCAATAGCAATGAAAAAGCCGCCTAACATAAGGAATACGATATGGTGTCCGTACTGTGCTGTTACATCGCCTACCTCCATGGCACCGAATGCAGGTAATACAACTATGGGCAGCAGTGCTGTGGCCGAAATAGGGACGGCCTCGCTTATCCACCATACTGCCATCCAGATCGTAACGCCTGCTACAACTGTGGCGGCCGGGGACAGGCTTTCAGGTTTGGTTAATAGTAACAGAATAAAAAAGAGCGGACCGAGAACAAGACCTGAACTTCGCCTTATACCTTGCTTCACAGTTGTGTAATTAAAACCATTATATTTAAATTGTAGTATCTACTTCAGATTAGAGGGGAACTGGCACTATTATTATTATTCAAATGAAGGATGAAAAGAGAGTATTAAAATAGTTGAGCTAAAAGAGGAAGATTGTAAAGCAATGGAGTTGCAGATTTGATGATTTTGTCCCAAGGCCATATTAGCCGATAGATTAATTAACCTTATCTACATAATGAAAGTCCCTATAATAATCTTGATTCCAATAATGATCTTGATTTTTAAAAAATTACTAATATCATCTTATGAATATGGAGGATAATAATGACAACAGTGTATGATATTCCTGCAGATATACTGATTAAGAATGTAGCACAGAAACTTAAAGATGAAAATTTCGTACAAGCTCCCGATTGGGGATCACTGGTTAAGACCGGTATCCATAAGGAACTGTCTCCAGTGGACCAGGACTGGTGGTACACCAGGTGTGCATCCATTGTACGTCGGATTTATATTGATGGCCCCAGTGGTGTTTCAAGGCTCAGGAGCTTTTACGGCGGAAAGTTGCGAAGGGGCTCAGCATCCCCACACCACGTAAAAGGCAGCGGTTCTGTTATAAGGGCAGCACTTATTCAGCTTGAAAGTGCGGGTCTTGTTAAATCCGTAAAGAAAGGCCGGGTAGTTACTCCGAAGGGTCAGTCCTTACTTGATAATATTGCACATGAAGCTAAGTCGGGATTGCTGGAGAAATACCCTGGTATTGAAAAATATTAGTTAATTCCGAATAGAATTATTTTCAGGAGGTTGTGTAATGGCTGAAGATGAACTGGAAGCTATCAGACGTCGGAAAATGGAATTATTAAGGCAACAGCAACAGGCTCAAATGCCAGATCCACAGGCTGCCGCCCAGCAAGAACAGGCCAATGCCGAGATGGAAGCGAAGAAACAAGCCATCTTACGCTCAATACTGACACCTGAAGCCAGGGAGAGATTGAATACATTAAGGATGACAAAGCCTGAACTTGTGCAAAATGTGGAGTCACAACTTGTGGGTCTGGGACAATCGGGCAGACTGCAGGGTAAGATAGATGATGCTAAACTGAAAAATCTCCTGATTCAATTGCAACCCAAAAAACGTGAAATGAGCATAACCCGGAAATGAAGGCCTGTGTGTTGTTCAGTAGCGGCAAGGACAGTTCCCTTGCAGCGATCCTGCTGGAACCATTTTTCGAAGTGGAACTGGTAACTATCAATTTCGGTATCGTGCCCACGTATGAATTCGCACGTCAATCTGCAACCAGGCTTGGATTCCCCCATAATGTGATAATGTTACATCCTTCCCGTATAGAAGAAGCTGTTGCAATGTTGCTTGAAGACGGGTTCCCGGGGCGTGCAATCAACTATCTTCACCAGAGCGCACTGGAAGCTGTATGTTCAACACCAGACACTACTATCGTGGCCGACGGCACACGCCGGGATGACAGGGTGCCTATGCTTTCCCCCGCACAGGTAAGAAGCCTGGAAGACAGGTACAATGTCAAGTATATCCGCCCGCTTTCAGGCTACGGCCGGTCTGCAGTGGATGTTTTGGCTAACGCCCATCTACAGGTTGTACAGGGAGAAAGTGACAGGATAGAAAAGGCCGATTATGAAGTAGAACTCAGGTCTTTAATACGAAAACAATATAACGATGGTGATAGTATGGTGGAGCGTTTATTCCCCAGACATATACAATCACGCGTAACAGACAGGAAACATTTATAGTATCCAGATAATCAATGAAGGTGTAGCTAATATGAGTAAAAAATCAAAAGGTAAGAAAATAAGGTTGGCTAAAGCCCATAACCAAAATCATAGGGTCCCTTCATGGGCCATAATCAAGACTAACAGGGCTGTAGTAACCCATCCTAAACGCAGACACTGGAGACGTAACAGTTTGAATATCGGATAAAGGGTGAAAAACATGGTAGATATAGGTGAAGAACAGGTTTATACAATCCCCCTCAGAGCAGTAAAGTATGTGCCCCGGTGGCAGCGCAGCAAGAAAGCAGTGAGTGAGGTTTTCAGGTACCTTGAGCGGCATACAAAAACTGACAGGAAATTGATAAGGATGAATCCTGAGATCAGTGAAAAAATATGGGATCGCGGATCAGAGAAACCACCATCGAGGATAAGGGTCAAGGCCATGAAATTTGAAGATGGGGTTGTGGAAGCAGAACTGGCAGCCGAGTGACATTGACAAAGTCTTTTTTTAGGATTTAACCACTTCATTTTTTTTGATAAATGACTAACTATACCAACTTTAGAGGCAATTCGGTTCTTGGTGTATATGCAATATGCACCGAGGATTTTGTTTTACTACCAAGGGAAGCAGACAGGCAGTTCAAACAGGTAATAGGGGATGCCCTGGATGTGGATGTGGTTCCCACATCTGTGGATGGGAGCAGCATTATAGGCAGCCTGTGTTGTGGGAATAGTAACGGGCACCTGGTATCTGAAAGAATAAATGATGCTGAACTTGAGGAGATCGGGAAATATGTACGCATTAAAAGGCTGGAGGGTATTCTAACGGCAGCAGGTAATAATATACTTGTAAATGATACTGCAGCCCTTGTAAATCCTAATATGCCAGACCGGGCTGTTGAAGAAATAAGTGAATTCCTGGACGTGGAAGTATACAGGGGCACCATCGGCGGGCTCAAGACTGTTGGGATGGCAGCTACTGTTACAAATAAAGGAGTACTCGTACATCCCAGGGCAAGCAAATTCGAATTGGACAGGCTGGATGAGATATTTTCTATTCATGTGGATATCGGTACAGTGAATATGGGTTCATCGCTGGTTGGGTCGGGACTGCTGGCCAATTCAAAAGGATATGTCGTAGGCAGGGAAACCACAGGGCATGAGATGGGGCGCATTGAGGATGCACTGGGATATCTCTGATATTATTGTTTCATTTCTTTTATTATTTTGACGATCTGCTTGATATCAGTGATGATGATATCGGCCTCTAAAGAAAGCTTTTCTATGCACGTACCTGTCTGCTGGATAGATAGAACACCCAGGTCTGAAGCTCTAAGTGCCAGTATGTCGTTGATTCCGTCACCCACCATGACCACTTTATCATACTGCTTTTTAAGAGATTTGATCACCCATTCCTTCTTCTGCGTCGTGGCCACATCATAGACACGCTCCAGAGGTATTTCGACCAACCTGGCAAGGTTCTCCAGGTTACGCATGCTGTCACCTGAAGCAATATATGTATCAATCTCCATACTTTGTAAGGTATTAAGTACAGCCTGTGTATTAGTAAATGGCCTGCCACCTGTGCTAATAGTATATACTATGCCCTGGGATTCAATATCAACGACAAATCCTATGCCCAGGTAAAAAATATCAGGGCATTTTAACTTGATGGCATTTACAACATCATGGATGTCCTGCATGCTGGTTTGGGTATCGTTCTTTATACATTGTAATACGTCATCCAGAGTGATGGGGGTGCTTGAACAGCTAATGTCGATACTGATTTTATTGTCAGTCAGGAATTCGTAGATTCGTTTTGCGGGCTGGCTGCTCATGATCTTATCAGGGCCAGTATGGATGATCACTAATCCGCAGTTTGGTTTTTTGCTTACCAGGTCAGTTGTGGTAATCTCATCGAAGTATTCACCTTTGACCGTATCTTTTGCCACCCTGTACATGTGCAGTAATGTACCTGCACTGTCAAATACCACAGCAATACTTCCATCCATTGCAGTGAAAGACCATTTAGTCCTATAACTAATTTTCTACAACTGGAAAATAGGGGATGAATACCTGCAAGAAAATTTGTATTGAGGGATAGTTAATGGACATGACATGAAATCTGGTAGGTATATTGGATAACTATCTTGAGGGGTGATGCAAGTATTCACATTTTATCATTATTATTGATGGTATATATAACATGTGGTCAATTTATGAAAGTGAAGTGGAAATAAAGAATAAACGGGCGCAGAGGGATTTGAACCCCCGATCTTCAGCTTAGGAGGCTGCTGCCATATCCAGGCTTGGCCACGCGCCCTTGATGATTGTAGACTTACTCTAAACTGGTTATTGTGTGTTAAATATTACCCATGAAATATGTAAATCCTCCCTTCAGTCGGATTTTCTTGAGTA
>DUIM01000008.1:5236-12081 GCA_013330355.1 Methanosarcinales archaeon | reverse complement strand
GCATTCACACCAACCGAATCGGCATCAATAAGTTCAGTGATATTACCAACACCAAAAAAAGTGGGGATATGGGGATGTGATCGCCTGAATTGTTTATACCGTGTCATGGATTCAACCATACCCTGCCCCGGTGGGTCCAGCACCGGGTCTGCAATGATCTTTGAGATGCCTGCATCCTTTACAGACTTGATGTTTGCCTCCAGGCTGTTCATGCCACCACCGCTGTCAGGAATAACAACCGCAGCAATATCCTTTTTGGAAATAACAGGTGCAACCTGCGGGATATTGCCCGAATTCAGGCTCAATACCATATCAACACCAGATCCCACTGCTGCGACGATCAGTTCGGGCTCAAGTGTGTCAATACTTATGGGCACCGAAACAACTTCCCCGGCCGCCCTGACCGTGCGCCGAACATCACTTACAGTAGCGGCCATGCCAACACCAAGGTCAATGATATCTGCACCTTTGGACTGGAAAATATGGATCCTTTCGATAAGTTCATCACCGGGCAAGGCAGTAGCATCCACTATTTCTGCCATCACTTTTATAGTCGAATCCCCGCCGATCTTTAGGTGGTCCAATAATAAATCCGGTGATGAAGCATCTTCCATTTCTGCAAGACTTAATAATGCAATATCCCGTCGCTGCTGCATTAGTAATTCACAGGCAGGTACAGTAGTCGATAATTCAACATCAGCATAACCTGACAGCACGAATCCCAGGTCAATAGCATGCTTGGGACCTAGTCGGATTGGAGTTTCCAGTTGCTTTTCGAGCCTGGAAAAAACAGCAGAGACGAGCCCTGGTATGATAATAAGATCAAATTCTTGCCCAATGAGGGATTTTTCAAGACGCTTTGGAGTGGTAAAGGCGGCAATATCAATATCCAGTACCAAAACTTCGGCCAGATCGCCCACAGACTTTCGTACAATCCCTGCTGCTTTACGCCCCGTTACAACAAGTACTCGCATGTTATCTTAATTTTTTGTAACATGTAAAAAGGTTTGTTATCTTAAAAACAGGCATGCAATTCCAGTGTGGTATTTAGTACTGCTAAATCCATTTTTTTCGGAACTGACAAAGACCCACAAACTGCTATAAAACAATTCATTGAATAGATCAAGTTCTGTTTTGATAAATCAGGATAGCCTTTTTCTCACTGCCTCTGCATGAGCATGTAAACCTTCGGCCTCGGCCAGTGATGTAATAGTACTTTCAAGTCCGGCCAGTCCTTCCCTGCTGAGCTTCTGGATAGTAGACTTCTTGATAAAGTGGTCCACATTGAGTCCCGAATATATCCTGCCGTACCCGGCAGTGGGCAGCACATGATTGGTACCTGATGCATAGTCACCTACGGACACCGGGGTATAATGACCAAGGAATATGGAACCTGCATTGGTAATTTCTTTAAGCACCCTGTCATCATCAGCGGTCATGATTTCCAGGTGTTCAGGTGCAAACCGGTTTGAAAAATCAATACAATCGTCTATCGAATCAGCAACAAGTATGGCAGTATTTTCAAGTGATTGCTCAATAATCTCATTTCGCTTTGCGGTTTTTGCCATTTCCAGCAGGCTGGGCTTCACTTTCCCTGCCACATCCGCGGATGTGGTCACAAGTACAGATATGGCATTAGGGTCGTGTTCGGCCTGGGCCAGCATATCAGCAGCAATAAATCCAGGCTCTGCCGTGTCATCGGCTATGATGAGCACTTCACTTGGCCCGGCAGGGAAATCGATCTCGCAATGGTTCCTGACCATCATCTTGGCGGCAGTGACATATACATTCCCGGGCCCCACTATTTTATCAACTGCCAGAACTGAGTCCGTACCATAGGCCATGGCACCCACGGCCTGTACTCCGCCTACTTGGTAGATATGGTCAGCCCCTGCAATGCGGGCCGCAGCCAGAGTCAGCGGGTTTACACCTTCAGGTCCGGGTGGAGTACACACGACTACCTGCTTCACACCTGCGACCTTTGCCGGTATTACTGTCATCAGTGCAGTGGATGGATACGCTGCCCTGCCGCCTGGTACATAGGCACCTACCACGGCAAGGGGTGTGGTCTTTTGCCCCAGCATGATGCCGGGTGAGGATTCCATGAACCATTGTGATTCGCCCAGTTGTGCCCTGTGGAACGTCCTGATGTTGCCGGCGGCAACCTCCAGGTGCTTAATGAGATTGGGGGGGACTGTATCCAAGGCTGCCTTTATTGTGTTATTGTCTACTTCAATCTCATCAATGTCAACGCCATCGAATTGTCTGGTGTACTGCCGGAGTGCGGTATCGCCCTTTTTTTTCACATCACCAAGGATGACGGATACGGTATCGGTGACATCCTGTATTCCGCTTGCCCTGTCAAACAGGCGCTGTGATTCCCGGACTGTAAGGTCATTGAGGTGCTTGTGTATCATCTGTACGATGTTAATGGGCTGAAAGTAAATAATATTTTGTTCCCATCCGGACTCCACTTTTGGTGCTCATCCGGACCCGGATTTATTGTAAGCATAGTTTCGTTGTGTTGTCCGGTTAAATCCTCTGATTCTGATTGCATATACTATGTTATACTTGAGATACCAATAGGCTAGGGCGTTGTCTTTACCATGACCGGCGGCCGGATGTCTGTCAAAGTGCTATTTGTGTTGCAGGCTAATTTCGAGATGATGATGTAAGATTTAAAGGTTTTGTCCTGCAGGTCAGAACTTCGGTTGACCAGGGCCTGCTATTAGAGGGTGCTACTGGCACTGGAAGGGGTGCCGGAGTCTGGCCCAATGCTCTTAACCTAACTGTCCAGCTATAGGAAAAGTGATGTAAGTAATCCACTCAGCCTGACTGAAAAACAGCCAAACATTCGATACAATCAAAAATAAAACATCAGCAGAGGCAGTATCAATGCACCCATGGCATGGGTCCGCCTCACCTTCAGGTAGGGAGCAAGCATTCCCACAGGAACAGCCGCAGCAAACACCACAAGCCCGAACCACCCTGTGAACACCACTACAAGCAATGTCAGTCCTGTCAGTATCACCATGCACATCCTGCGGTAATTGATCCTGGTCAGCACACCCAGTATCCTGTCACCCAGGTATATCGTCATAAAATAAGCAGCGATCGACACCCCGACAATTATTATCAGCAAAATGACCAGAATATTGGCATCCAGACTCACCTCGCCCATCACATCAGATACAGCAACCATGGCACCACTCCGGGTCCTGCCAATCACATACAGGGCGACCAGTCCGAAAATAGCATTTGCCGTGTTAACGCCAGATATTGAAACAATGAACTCCCTGGCCGAATCATCATCCGAGTAGTCCTCCTTTACTCCCAGCCTTGCCAGCACAGTAGCCACTGCCGAAGTGATACCGGGCAGCCATGCCACAAACGAGCCGGCAGCGCTGCCAAGAATGGTCCCCCTCAGTATGCGTTTTGGGGGCAGGATCAGCCTGGAACTTACCTGCATTGGAATGACCGTATCGGTCAGCATACTGATCACCAGCATGGACGCACCGAACAGCCCGCTGAACAGGGGCATGAGTATGGAAGGCTCACCGATCATGATAAGCGGGTCCATCAATGCCTGGGATTCGAAAGCGAACAAACCCAGAAGACCCGAGCCCAAAAACAGCACTACGGCAAACATCCTGTATTTCATCCTCACCAGTGGCCCCTGTCCCTCTACCACTTCACCACGTTCGGTATAGACCATTACCAGCACAATAGCCAGCAGTATCCAGCCAATGTACTGGTCCACAAACGGATACACACCTGCAAAAAATATTGCCATGGGCAGTATCAGTACCAGTGAGACCACTACTGAGCCTGCACTTCCCAGTGCAGACAGCCTGATGGCCTCTAAACCATGCCCGTCCAGCAGCATCTGGTGTCCGGGCAGCACAGCAAGTGATGTATCGGCATCAGGCGCACCCAGGAATACAGACGGTATAATGTCGAGAAAAGTGTGGGTCAATGAATTGGATATGATAATAGCTGCAACACATACCGGGCTAAAACCTAGTTCATTAAGTAAGGGGGAACAGGCGGCTAAGATAAAAGAGAATGTGTTGGTGTGAATGCCTGGCACCAGCCCACTGAATATACCGAGAATAAAACCGATGACGACTGAAAGTAGTAGAAAGCTGGTATCCATTGTTACATCTCAGGTTATTTAATTGCCATATCCCAGGTTATTACAATTACCACTGATTTAATTTCAGGCAATTGCCGGGTAACAGACATTTATTAGTGAATATAAATTTTTTGATAAAGCTCCCGATGTCAGGAATGGGTGATTGGGTCTGGAATGGACTGAATGGGGCCGGAACAATGATTGCAAGAAGTTAAATCATATACCAGAGATATTCATTTCAGATGAAAATCGCAGTAACCCGGCTGGAAGAAAAGTCCGGCGGCACCCGTGAACTTTTTTCAAAGTACGGTCATGATGCAATACTGGTACCGACAATGAAGACCGAAATTCCGGATAATTCTGCATCACTGGATGAGCTTTGCAGGAAAGTATCCTCAGGCAAAGTGGATTTTCTTATCTTCTCAAGCACTATGGGTGTCAGGTACTTCTTTGAACAGTGCGGCAATGTCCCGGATACTACCACTATTATAGCAGTCGGTCCCAGGACACAGGAAGCCGTCATCGATAAAAGCCTCAACTGTGAAACCATTTCCTCATTCTCATCTGACAATTTCGCATCCCATCTCGGGTCACGTATCATTGGCAGGACCGTAGGAATAGTACGTCCGGATATCCCCAATCCCGGTCTGGTAGAGTCGCTTACTGCTTCAGGCGCCCGTGTACAGGAAGGAGTAGCCTACCAGCTGGTCCCAACCGGAAACGATCTCAGGCAAATACTGCCTGACGTGGACGCAGTAATATTTACCAGCGGGAAGTCCTTTAAACTGGCAGGTGTATCGGCAGGGGACGCGGCAGGTAAAACAGTGATCGCCATCGGGCCCAAGACCGCAAGCATGATGTGCGATCATGGAATTGTTCCCGATATAACAGGTAACGGCACGCTGGAAGGATGTCTCAGAGCACTGGCTGGTCAGTCCATGTAGATTATGGCCTTATTCGGGCATATTTCCATGCATTTACCGCATTGTGTGCATTTATTATAATCTATGCGTGCCTCACCGTCAACCCTGTACAGTGCATCCACAGGGCACACCTGATCACATTTTCCACATTTCCTGCACCCCTGGACCACAATATATCTATCGTTCTCCATTTTGACCATCGATAAATTATTAAATAACTAGTTGTAATATTATAATGGTTTTGTACAAACTATACAATATTGTACTTAACACTTGCCAGAATAATTCTTAACAAATCATACAAATCCTATATAACAATGATGGGGTGTAAGAAATTCCAAGTTCCATACCTGAAATGATCCATGGTAATTTCAATTGTTCAGACATTGCAAAATGCGTGCTTGGATTAAAGAACCTGGACCTGGAAACCTATAAGTTACTGGTATCCCATGGACAGATGACTGCTGAAAAACTGGGTGAATTGCTTAATCGGGAACGTAGCACTGCCTACAGGTCCCTGCAAAACCTCATGTCATGCCAACTGGTATACAGGGAGACTAAAATCATAGATGGCGGGGGTTATTATTACGTATATATAGCACTTGATCCCTGTAAATTAAAAGAAATGATTAAAGTGAATATCGATACCTGGTATGAAAAGATGAACTCCATGATTGAGGATCTCGAAACCAGGATACTTGAGTCTTAATAGGTTTACAATACCTGGTCACACACCAGTTCTACCTGTTCCCTGAATTCTTTTTGCCGGATCCCCATAAGTCCTGCTAAAAACATTGCACCACCTGCTCCCACGCCCTCCTTGATCACTCCGGATTCATACATCCTGAGTCCCTTGTATCTGGACCTGTCAAAACCAGGGTCAGCAATATATGATTCAAAGCCAAGGTCAGATACAGTTTCAACAAAACTGGCAGTGCTGTCTTCTGCCACAAATTTAGTAGTGGCAATTGAAATATTGCCATTTATGCCCAGACCATCCAGGAGGGACAGCACTGCCATCATCTGCGTGCCTCCAGCCAGTACGATCCTTGTGTCTTCCAATCCATCCATGAGACCGCATACACACGGCATCATAGGATCGCCGAAACGTTCTATTGCGCCCATAGGGTCATGTGCCATATCTCCGAACAGGACACCTGCTTTGCTGAAAGCTTCGCTCACGACCTGTGCCTTGATGTCCAGGGGGTTTAGGGAATTACTACTGCTCACCCTGCCGTTAATGCCCATTGCCTGAAGCACACCCATGGCAGTGGTGGTCCCGCCTGGTATACTTTCACCGATAATAACAAGATCCGAGAGCTTTCGTATCTGGCGTCCCATCTCTAGTGCATTCGCATATATCTTACTCGCATCCGGCACTGCCTGTGCCGTCCTGATATCCCTGCCCGGCAAGGCACCAACATCCAGCAGTGGTATACTGGGGATTATCTTCAGACCACTGTTTACGAACATAAAAGGGATGCCTGTCAACTGCATTGCCGCCCTGGTAATCACAGCAGGTGTAGGACTCTGGTCTGTCATCGGGGGTTCGGCATTGCATACAGTCTGGCCCAGTGTTACTAATTCGGCATCTCCTGCCGGGGTATAGTCGATCAAACCGGGCGATTTTCCTGCCGCTGAGATACCTGGGATACTGGCTGTATCCGTATTTGACAGGACACATAGGAATAGCGGGCGTTCACTTTCGAATTTGGTTGGTTCGGGGGAGATCCAGTGATCCATATATACTCCTTTAGTAGTAGTATCTTTAAGAGTTACCCTGTATC
>DUIM01000008.1:0-4901 GCA_013330355.1 Methanosarcinales archaeon | reverse complement strand
ATAATAACAAAAAAGGAATAAGCGTTCATGCCCCATCGGGACACCCATGAGCATGAAAATGCTATTTTCAGAGCAAACAATCTACTTTTTTTTAAAACTTCAAATTCTTCAGTTTTTCAATGTTTTTCATTATTCTCTGAGTATCTTTTTTGGTCTGTTTTTCGAGATGCTCTACAATTTCACCCATCGGAACAGCAAGCTTATAGACTTTCATCGGCCTGCCCTTTCCTTCTTTTTTGATCTCCCTTTCATCCAGCCATCCGAAAATCTTTAACTCCTTTACGGCAATACTAACTTCTGGCTGCCTTAGCTGGGAACCAAATTCCAGGTCTTTTGAAGATGCTTCATCAACATTGGAAAGAAATGCAAGAGTTGAAGCCACATTCCTTGACATATTTAAATTCCGTAAAATACCAATAAACTCCAGATCCGTATCATCAAAAACTCTCACTTCAGAAGATCTCATATCATATCACCTAGTATATTATATCTTATTTTTTTTATAATATAAATAGTTAATTCAAATAAATAATATTTAAATTAAGTAACTATTAATATGGATTTATAATTTTAAATGAACCACTGCCCCTGGCTAATGTTTAATATTATACTATAATTATTATCGTTTTGAGTATATATCTACTATTTCACACATCTTATTTACCATGAACTCAATTTTACACACAATACAGGGATACTTATGAAAGACACATCTGTCAGCACCAGGATGCAGGAATACTTTGACGAACTGGAGAAAACGCTCCAGGGCGAAATCGATATTGCCTCAAAAGCCAGGAAAAAGGGACTTGAGCCAAAACCACATATCGAAATTCCACTCGCTAAGGACCTGGCTGACAGGGTTGAGAAACTTATGGAGATAGAAGGTGTTGCACCCTGTATCAGGGAACTGGAAACAAAAATGAGCAGGGAAGCAGCAGCTCTCCAGATAAGCGTGGATGTGGCCACCGGAAAGGTACAATCATTCGATTCCGAGACCCAGGCCATTGATGCTGCTGTCAGGGTGGCTGTGGCGGTGCTTACAGAAGGCGTGGTAGCGGCTCCTATCGAAGGTATCGAGCGGGTCGATGTGGACAATAATACAGATGGTTCGCGATTTATCAGGGTTTATTATGCGGGCCCTATCAGGAGTGCCGGCGGCACGGCACAGGCACTTTCAGTCCTGGTGGCTGATGTTGTAAGGCAGAATCTGGGTCTTGACCGGTACAAGCCCGGTAAGGAAGAAGTTGAGCGGTATGTGGAAGAAGTACTGCTGTACAGGCGCGTGGCCAACCTGCAATATACGCCCAGCGAAGAGGAGATACGGCTTATAGTGGAGAACTGTCCCATATGCATTGACGGTGAACCCACCGAGGCTGCTGAGGTAGAAGGGCACAGGGACTTGCCCCGGGTACCTACCAATCGCGTAAGAGGTGGCATGTGCCTGGTACTGGCCGAAGGACTGGCACTGAAAGCGCCCAAGATAAAAAAGCACGTAAATGCACTCAAACTGGACGGCTGGGACTGGCTTGACCAGTTCATTGCCGGGGTCAGGAAAGATGATGAAGACGAACAGGAAAATGATAATGACAAGGCGGTCAAGGTCAAGCCCAAGGATAAATACCTGCAGGACATCATCGCAGGCCGGCCTGTATTCTCATACCCTTCCAGGCCAGGCGGTTTCAGGTTAAGGTACGGGCGCAGCCGGAACACCTGTTTTGCAGCCGGAGGCGTAAGTCCGGCAACTATGGTATTAATGGATGATTTTCTTGCGCCCGGCACCCAGATGAAAGTTGAAAGACCGGGAAAAGCCCTTGGAATAGCGCCCGTGGACAGCCTGGAAGGTCCCACAGTACGGTTGTTCAATGGCAGGGTATTGAGAGTGGATTCCATTGACGAGGCAAGGAAAATAAGGAGTTCGGTATCCAGTATCCTTGATGTCGGGGAGTTGCTGATCAACTACGGTGATTTCCTTGAAAATAACCATGTCCTGATCCCTTCATCGTATTGTTTTGAATGGTGGATCCAGGAACTGCATGCTAACGCAGGTAAGATAGGCAAAGATGTGCCATATGATGATACGGAGTTGACCGACCCCGGCGGCCAGAGTGCACTGGAGTTGTGTGAAACGTTCAATGTTCCGCTCCATCCCCAGTACACTTACCTGTGGCACGATGTTACTCCGGGAGAAATAATCACACTTTCAAAATATGTTGAACAAAATGGCGAGTTCGATGGTGAATTGCTGTCAATTCCTGTTGACGATACAATAAAGCAGATACTGGAAACATTGCTTGTCCAGCACAGTATCCGGGAGGAGCTCATCGATATTGAACAGGCAGCACCTTTGGTCAGGTGCCTCGGGCTTGAAGGTTCACTACAAAGGCTCAGGAGCGCTTCACAGGATGATTTTCCTGACCCCATGGAACTGGTAAACCACCTGGCCCAATTGACGATCAGGGCGAGGGCACCCTACAGGATAGGAGCGCGGATGGGGCGGCCGGAAAAATCGAACAGGCGGGAGATGAAACCGGCACCGAATGTTTTGTTCCCTGTAGGTGAAGCAGGCGGGCGGACACGGTCCCTCATCAATGCTAAAAACTACTCAAGGTCGTTCAAGGAAAATGTAGGTGTCTTTGAGATCGAGGTGGACTGCCGGGCATGTACCCACTGCGGTACTGTGACCTTCAGGAACTTATGTCCTGACTGCAACAACCCGACCTTGCCAAAACTGCACTGTCCTGTCTGTAATATCGAGACAAATGAACCGGAATGTCCCAAATGCCACAAAGAGACTACGTCGGCTGATAAGCTGAAAATTAATTTCAAGGAAGAGTATAAAAGGGCCTTCGAGAACCTGGGTGAACGTGACAATCTTGATTCTTTCAAGGGTGTCCAGGGACTGATATCCAAACACAAGACACCTGAACGTATTGAAAAGGGAATTCTACGCGCCAGGCACGGTGTGGTAACCTTCAAGGATGGAACGGTGCGTTATGATATGTCTGATATGCCTTTGACCCATGTCAGACCTGATGAGATCGGTGTAAGCGTAGAGACTATGCACCGGCTGGGATACACTGTTGACACATATGGAGCAGACCTGGTGGACGCATCGCAGGTAGTTGAACTGAAGGTGCAGGACATTGTCGTTTCCCATCACTGTGCAAAATACCTGCTCAAGACCTCTAATTTCATTGACGACCTGCTTGTCAAGTATTACGGCCTTGAATCATACTATAAGGCAGGATCGGTGGAGGACCTTATCGGGACTATGGTCATTGGGTTGGCACCACATACCTCTGCCGGGGTACTTGGCCGGGTTATAGGGTTTACCGGTGCCTCGGTGGGTTATGCCCATCCCTTTTTCCATGCTGCCAAGCGGCGCAACTGTGATGGAGATGAGGATTGTATCATGCTGCTGCTTGACGGGTTCCTGAACTTCTCACGTTCATACTTGCCAGATAAACGGGGGGGCCAGATGGATGCACCGCTTGTGCTTACTACGCACATCGACCCAAAGGAGGTGGATAAGGAGGCGCATAATATCGACCTGTTGTACAGGTATCCGCTGGAGTTCTATGAGGCAACCCTGGATTATGCCAATCCCAAAGACCTTGAAAAGCTCATTGAAACAGTGAGCAGCAGGCTGGGTACTCCCGGACAGTACGAGGGCTGGGGTTTTACACATGATATTTCAGATATTGCTATGGGACCGGTCAACAGTGCATACAAGACCCTTGGTACTATGATCGAAAAGATGACGGCCCAGCTTGAACTGGCACGTAAGATAAGGGCAGTGGATGAGCAAGACGTGGCGGAAAGGGTTATCAAATCCCATTTCCTGCCTGACCTGATCGGCAACCTGAGGGCTTTTTCCCGCCAGCAGGTCAGGTGCGTGAAGTGTAACAGGAAGTTCAGGAGAACGCCGCTAAAAGGTGTATGTCCGAAATGCAATGGCAAGATCGTACTTACTGTACATGAGGGGTCTGTCAAGAAGTATATGGATATTTCACTTAAGGTAGCAGAAGAGTACGAAGTAAGTGACTACACTAAACAGAGACTTGAATTGCTCAATCTTGAGATCAAGTCCCTGTTTGAGAGTGATGTTTCAAAACAGATGGGTCTGGCAGATTTTATGTGATGTCTGTGGTTCAAAGGTCATTGGCATCTGCGAATTTGATCAATGCTTCTCCCAGTTCCCGTGTATATTTTGGGTTCAGGTTGAACCTGCTTCTTTTCTGGCCGCTGCGTTCCTTTGCGATCTCTACATATTCTTTATCAAATTTCTCACTTGTTGCCAGGGTTATGGTCATATACCACCCTGCTTTCATTTTTATTTCAAGGTAATCCTTGGCATCGTCATTGGATGTGTCTGTCATTTCATTGTCCTCTCATATCTCTTATTTTACAATAAGGTCGGTAGTGAAGGTCAATATTCTATGTCCTGCCTAATAAAGACTATTATGCCAAGGATGATGAGTACCATGGCTGCCAGGAGATGGGAAGTCCGGACAGGTTCAATAATTTGAAAGGCTGTGGTGAGTTTGAAGATATTTTCCTGTGCAGTGGTAGCGCGGAATGTGTTTTTGGCAAATGTTGAAATGGGTGTGCCCAGGGAGGGGGTAAATCTTCTTACAGAGGCGCTGGTGTTGTATGATGCGGGTTTGATGAAAGGGCTTGGGGAGCGGCTTGAGAAGGGCAGCATTTCGCTGAGGGAGGATGCATACCGGGATTGCTGGGATGTATGACTGGGTTTTGAATAGGGATTTTAATGGAGTGTTGAGGTGATGGATACTCTGGAGGAGACAAGGGATTGGGTGACGGGTTGTATTTTTGGTAAATGAATAACCGCAGATGGACACAGAAAATTTACATCATAAATGCTCTATGTAATATTTTAA
>DUIM01000183.1 GCA_013330355.1 Methanosarcinales archaeon | reverse complement strand
TCTGTTTCCGGTCATCCCAGTCTCCGGTATCTGCTTTTATCCATAATGTTTTATCGACGTTCACTTCAGTTCCTCCAGGGCTTCCTCCACACTTGTATTGTTATGCACTATCCTGGTGATTGCCCTGGTCATCTTTGTTGGATCGGGATGTTGAAATACATTTCTACCTATGGCGACGCCCCTGCCACCTGCATCCAGACTGCCCCTGATCATTTCCAAAAACTCTGCATCGGTCTCTGTTTTGGGACCGCCTGCCATTACCACAGGGACCGGGCATCCTGCAACAACGTCCTTGAATGTGTCAGGATCACCGGTATAGTTGGTCTTGATCACATCGGCTCCCAGTTCTGCACCTGCACGTGCGGCATGTGCTACCAGTTCAGGGTCATTGGAATCGGCGATGTTCTTTCCCCTGGGATACATCATGGCCAGCAGGGGCATGCCCCAGAAGTCACAGTCTTCTGCTACTCTTCCAAGTTTCTCAAGCTGGTCAGATTCTGTTTCGCTGCCTATATTGACATGAACGCTTACGGCATCTGCACCCAGTTTGATGGCCTCTTCTACAGAACAGACCTGTACCTTATCATTAGGATCTGGTCCAAGGGCAGTTGATGCACTCATGTGGATGATAAGCCCCACATCAGACCCATAACCCCTGTGTCCGTGCTTTGCCATGCCCTTCTGTAGTAGTACCGCATTGGCACCACCATCGGCAACCTTATCGACCATCTTTGGCAGGTCTACCAGCCCGGCCACAGGGCCTACTGATATGCCGTGGTCCATTGGTATTATTACCATATTCCTGCTCTGCCGATCCAATATTCGTTCTATTCTAATACTCTTTCCTATTTCTGACATTAGTTCACCTTACTGTGTTAGTGTGTAACACGGTAGCACGATTTTATATATAAATGTGTCGCTTTAAATAATCGCTCATCCCATTAGCAACCTGCGAAATAATTATATTGAAGTTATGCTTTACGGAGAAGTATATCAGGAAAATATTTTCCTGAAAAAAAAGAATGTCCTGTAAATTTCACATCATTCCATCTGGACAGATAATATGTGTTATTTACAGGATACCCACATTTAAAATTATCTACAAAACTCAAGTCTACTTTAAAAACACTTTCAAGCTTGGTTTTTTAAGCCTTGGGTTTCGGAGCTTTTCTGGCTCTCACTTGTTCATCGTACTTTTTGAGTCTATCTTTTTCTTCCTTAGAAACTTTAGATTCAGCCATTTTATATTCACCTCTTGTTCAATGTGTCCTGCCAGCCAGTACTCATTGCGGGCATAAAGGCACATTTAGATTTTTCGCCCAGTTCTGCATTTAGTCCTGAAAACGAAACTAATAGTATGTATCAACTAATTGTACATAAATATATGTGATAAATACCAGGATGATTTATGGCATCCTAAAAAATAGACAGTTCCACATTCAATCGCCCAGCATTTCGCTTAGATTCAATTGCCTGGTATCATTTTTAACCTGGAAGAAATCACTGGCTGTCCTGGTGACCTGTTCCCTGTATTCAGGCAGAGTATATACCCCCAGTCTCCAGTTATCCATATGCGCCTGCTCCAGGTTGCGTACTATGGGTGATGCCTCGTCCAGCCGGACCATCCTACCGTTGAACACAATACTGGCCTTCATTTCAGTCATGTCTGGCATCCTGGGTATGTCCACCATCACATACTCGGCAGGTACGCCCGCTTCTTCGGCCAGTTCCTGTTCAAGTCTTTTTGGACTGTTCCGGTAACGATCCACCACATCCCTGTTTACCGATGCTATACTGGCGTATAGTGAGCGCTTAAAGAGTTTACGTTCCCGTATCCTTACCATTAGCTCGGTAGCATAGCCGCCAGCATCCATTAACACGGCTTCCAGCATGCCGTCATCCATGGATTGCAGCCTGGCAGTGTCAAGTGCCCCTTCGGAAATAGCAGCCTGGCAGGCTCGCAACAACATGGTCTCTGCAATCCTGCTTACATGATGGAAATATACTGTAGGATGCATGAAAAACCTGGACACCAATAAGCTTTCGCAAGCTTGCAGGCCCCCTGGTTCAATTACAAATTTTCCCTCATAGAAGTTAAGGGAATGTATGAGTCTTTCAAGGTCGATGACGCCATAGGCCACACCAGTATAATGGGCATCCCGTACAAGGTAATCCATGCGGTCCATGTCTATCTCGCTATTTAGCACACTGCCGATTTTGGTTTCACCCCTGATGTGGGCGTTGATGCCAGACGGATTGATCGAGAACTCTTCCAGGATGGCTGCAAGTTCAGGCTGCCTGAGTATGTGGGATATCTCATCATGCCCGTGTCTTGTATATTGCCTGAGCAGGTCCTCAGTGACATGTGAGAATGGACCGTGCCCGATATCGTGCAACAGTGCAGCGATCCTGATCTCATCAGGTGTGTCGTGGTCAATGTGCTCAAGTAGCTGGCATGTCAGGTAATACGTGCCCAGTGAGTGCTCGAACCTGGTATGGTTAGCTCCCGGATAGACCAGGTTTGACATGCCGAGCTGCCGAATCCTGCGCAGCCGCTGCATCTGGGGTGTATCGATAATTGCCAGTGCCAGTTCATCCAGTTCGATATAACCGTGAATGGGGTCCCGCACTACCTTCATGGTTAAGGAATTATATTTAAGGGAGATAAACATATGGCAATTCATATGCTTAAACAAGGAAAGTGATGCTTTTTTGAGGGTTCATTACAGGTTGAAAGAGACTATCGTAACACTAGGCGCTGAAAGGGAAAAGTATATTGAGATTGCCAGGTCTGCCATCCAAAAACAACGAAGCCTCCTGGAGGGTTATATCACCTCAGACCCGTTTTTCAGGATCACACTTGAACCATATAATGTGCCCGACTCAGCCCCTGAGATAGTCCGCAGGATGGCAGGGGCATGTAGTTTAGTAGGTATCGGGCCCATGGGTGCTGTGGCCGGGACCATTGCATGGATGGCTGTGGAGGCCATGGTGGAGGCAGGAGCTACTTATGCCTTTGTGGACAATGGGGGGGATATTGCACTTTTTACTGACCGGCCCTTGTTAATAGGTATATTTGCAGGTAGTTCTTCCATTAAGAACCTTGGGCTGGAAGTGCAGCCATGTGACGCTATCCAGGGCATCTGCACTTCATCGGGTACGGTGGGCCCGTCTATCAGTTTTGGAACTGCCGATGCAGCTCTTGTGGTGTCCGGGGATGTCTCGCTTGCGGATGCGGCGGCGACGGCGCTGGGCAATGCTGTGCCGGATACGGGCGAGCTTGAGGTAGCCTTTGATGTGGTCAGGGATGTACAGGCCATACAGGGAGCAATGGTGATCAAGGATAACGGGTTTGCAGTATGGGGAGAACTGCCGAAGCTGGCCATGGCCAGGATGAAAACTGATTTTATTACACGGGGTTAAGCTGTTTTGTTCCGAAAATAGCATTTTAATGTTCGTGGGTGTCCCTGAGGGTCATGAATGCTTTCTCCATCAGACTGTACGTCATTAAAACCGTTTAAAAAATATTATATATCATGAAGTTAACTGGTTGAATGACGAAAAAAAATATGTGTTATTATATAAATGTAAATTTAAACTTTTCAATGTTGCCGGGAGTGAGTTGATGTACAATAAATTTACCACTGAAATCCCCAGAATAGAGCTTTCAGAGTTCTGCAGGAAAAATTATATTCGTGTCCTGTCAATTATTGATTCCCCCAGTCAATGGAATGGTATATCGGCTGATCATATCAATATGCTTGTTGAATTCGAACCGAACCGTATACCCGGTCTGATCAGGTTAGGTAAAATCAAGATTGAGTTGACAGTACTTCTCGGGTACAGTGTGGATGTTTGGACTTCACCTGATTTCAGTCATTGTTTCAGGCAGGAAGTAATAAGCTCTGCAGAACCGCTTTATGTGTAGGGTTGGTTTTTGGCCTGACCGGTCTGCTGTGTTATGGGGTAAGTAGTAGTTTGCAATCAGTAATCAGTAGTTAGTAATCAGTTCTTATTTTACCTGGCCTGCTTTGAAAACGTTTTCCAAGTCCCCCAGCCAGGTATTTCTTATATTTCCACAATCAAAGTTTAAAGAATTCTTTTAAAAAAAACCTGAATTCTGCACAATCTATTTCCTGAAGTCCCTCATCTTTTCGTACTTCAAAACCAGTCCTGATACATGCACCCACGTGCTTACCCAACCTGCAGTTAAGAAGTTCGTTTTTGATAAGTTCTACCGGGTCAGTATATAGTCTTGGTACATCCACTACATACCTGCCGTTCTCGATATAGACTCTTGAGAGCCCCTTGTTCTGCAGGTATTTCTGCTTGAAGTTCCCTGCATGTGCCCCCTCCCAGACAGGCGGACCTGCATGTTTTTTAACAGGGGGTAAACACGACACTTCCATCTCCAGCACCACGGCTGCATCACCATCACCTGCCCAGACATCACCATTCAAGACAGAAAATTTATGCCGGGACAGCAGGTCCGTAATGCTGTTGTGCAGCATGAACAACTGGGGATATAGCAGATCATCCACCACATCGGGTTTGTTAAATACCACTGCCAGCAGATCAGTCCCGCGACTGGTTGTGATGTTGTAAAATTCCGTATCGCTTAACATGACCCGTTTCCCGGGAAAGAACAGTTCCATTGCAGGTAAGTCCAGATACTGCCGTGCCCTGTCAATAAATCCGGCAAACCTGTCAAGTGTCAGTGCCGCCGCCACATTCCTTACCGGGTCAGTAGGGTCCACCACCACCAGCGGGTCATTGTGCTGCCTGTTCCGGTGTTCAATAATGTCTATGGTGATGCCGGGTTTCCAGCTATTAGCTGCTTGCAGGACTTCCATGAACGAGCCGTAATGTACTACGAGCAGTTCTGCCAGGTATCCTGAGAACCCGCCGGTCCTGAGGTCTGAACCATAAACTCCGGCTCCTTTCATGAACTGCTTGAGAAGAAGTACTTCATCTTCCAGTCCCTCTATCCTATCCAGGATGAAAAGGTTGTGGAAAGGGGTTCTGTCAACTGCTGATTTTATCCGGGCAGCACTGGCCACCCTGAAGCAGGGTACCAGGTCAACCTTGAAGTCACTAAAAATAGCATGGATGTAAGGATGCTCTGCATACCGCTCCTCACTATTGTCGGCATCAGCCGCCACCTGCCTGGCGATATTGAGCCCCACGGTCTTCAGGTCCTGTACTGGTGTATCCTCTGGGAATGATATGAATATATCCAGGTCGTGCTCACCTGATATCCAGGTACCTCTGGCAGCAGAGCCCACCAGCATTCCTGAAACGTCTGTCAGGCCTGTTCCTGCTGCTGCTATGTCCACCAGGGATATGATGCGGTCGGCTACTTCCTGCATCCTCTGTTGTTCAGCAGGCACCGGCTTTATTTTACCCAGGACATCGTTTATTATATTATTTGCGTTCATGGTATCATTTAAGTGGAATTTCATTCAGGGTCTCATAAATAGGACCCCTGGGTGTAAGTGTACTTTTCTTAAACGCAATGGAATCCACAGTAAAATCTCCCAGGTCAATATCCTGCAGACGGGTTAACACCTGTGCCAGTTGTTCCTTTTTGTGGTTATCCAGATGTTTGACACGAGCGAGGGTGGCATGGGCTGTGAATGTGCCGCGGTCCTTCTTAAACCTGAAACTTTTAAGGACACGCTCCACTTCGCTGTGCAGGTGTTCGAATTCACCTGTGGCACCCAGCCAGATGACTTTCATGTATGATGGTTTTGGGAACACGCCTACACCTGTGACCCTTGCTGTGAAGGGGGCGCAGTCAACTTTAGTAAGGGCATCGGTGATAGGATCTACCTGGGATTCGGAAATGTCACCAAGGAACTTCAGGGTAATGTGGATGAGGTCAGAGTCTACCAGTTTCAGGCCCTTGAAATCCATTTCCTGCTGGATGGAGTGTGCGGCTTCTTTTATGTGGTCAGGAAGTTCTACTGCTAAGAATGTGCGTATCATAGATAGTCACAGTCAAGTAAGGTCGCTATTTACTTAAGATTTGGTTTTCCAGTTCGACCTATAGAGGCTGTCCACTTCAAAAAGCATGGTAT
>DUIM01000027.1 GCA_013330355.1 Methanosarcinales archaeon | reverse complement strand
ACTCGGTCTTAATATATCAGAAACGGAATTTCGTACTAAATTCCAAAAAAATAAAAAATTAGCACAAGAAGCCAGAAGAATAGAGATGACATCAGTGGGGTTAACACCTATAGCAGCTCTTGATAAGTATAAAGAAGTTGTAAAGGGTGGTTATGAGTTGATAGGTACGATAGATAATGATAAACTGCAAGAGATTAAATCACTGAAGAGATTTGTCTCTACCAAGGAATTCATAATCGGCACGGGTGTAGGAATACTTGCAGGTTTAATTTCTGGATACTTACTGCATCTGTTTATCGCGTCACCTGCTCCATAAAACCTATGTGCAGAACTCACTGCACGTACGGCTAACATGCGCATCCTTTTATCATCACTGAACTAGGCATCCGTATTATTTCTCTTCATACTTATTATTAAATCAGCACCTAAATCATATACTTTTCTGGTGTGTCTGAGTAAGGCTTCTATTTCGCCCCCTCCTAAAATATTATCATCATAATCAAAATGTCCAGGTATATTCCAAACCAGAAGATATCCTAAATATTCATGTGAAGCGCCATGAATCATATCTAATTTTTCAAATTCATTTTCAATGTCATTTAGTTCTGGATAATACTTGTCTATTATTTCCCTACTCTCATCATCTAGTAATCCTAATTTATCGGACGACTCATAATAAATGCTTATGTTAAATTTTAATTCCTTTGGAAGTTTATTATCGTCTGAAAGATTGTTACCATCACTTTCCAACACTTCAGCGACAGTCTCAGACAATGGTTTTAGCATTTTTTGATTTCTATAGATTTCTGATAACAATCTTCCAGAGACTATTCTTTTTTCATTTTGTTTTTCTACATTTTTGGCTTTTTCCATGTATTTCATCCAAATGTATAAAGTACCAATACCACCGATTATCACCACGAACAACGGAAGTAACAAATCATTCACCACCGTGGTAGAGTCTAATAAGTCTATCCCATATTTCGAAATGTTCATGGCACTGTTTAATTCCAACAGTATATGACATTAGCTTTTCCATAAATTTCTGTGCCTCCTAATTCTTCAAAAATATATGCGCCCACTGGATGCCCCGGACAGAGCGTCAGCGACGTCCGGGGTCGTTGACTAATAATCCGCTGATATAATCCCCATCATCAGCCTGAACGGACAGGGCATGGGAAGAAGATTAACCGTATACCTTTACCTGCCAGCACAGTATTGCCTGTATGTGCTTCGTCGGATACCATGATATGGAGGATTTGATATGACAGCAAACGCGATCCGTGCCGCCAAAAAGTATGGCGATGTGGATCATGCAGAAAATGTGTATGCCCAATTCGTCACACAGAACCAGTGTGAGAGTTTTCTTGTCATATAAATTAAATTTATTACCATAACACTCTATCCTACTATGTATGACCCAGCACATAAATATAAGGCAACACATCTTATCGCAGGAAGTGCTGACATGCCCGGAATGCTGAGCAATATAATTTCTGCATTTGAAATACCAAAGGTGGCAGACGCTGGAAACGATCGAGGAGTGTTGATGAGATGAATAAGAGATCACTGCAGCCAACTCCTTTTATCGATGACATGTCTCATCCTTATGTCCATGTCGCTACAGGAGAAAGTGCATATGATAACACGAGACAAGTTCTCTCACAAATCAACCTTGCTGTAGTCAAAGGCAAGCGTGTTCTTTTAAAGCCAAATGCAGGGCGAATTGCTACTGCCGATTCCGGGATTACCACCAACCCCCAGGTCGTGGCTGCAGCAATTGATGCATTTCTCGAGGCAGGAGCAAGCGTTGCGGTTGGCGAGAGTCCTATAACAGGAGTCAAAACAATGGAGGCATTCGAAGCAACGGGTATCGCGTCAGTGGCCCGTGATCGCAACTGTCCTTTGATTGATATGGATGCCCGGCAGCCCATTCATGTGATTATCGAAGATGGCGTTGCATTACAGTCGCTTAAGGTGTGTCCTGAAGTGCTGGAGCACGACGTTGTCGTTTCAATCCCGGTCATGAAAACCCACATGCACACAGTTGTCACGCTGGCGGTGAAAAATATGAAAGGATGTCTATGGCGCCGCACAAAGGTTGATCTTCACATGCTAGCTCCAATTAAGGATTTGAACGACAAGCCGCTTAATATCGCCATTGCTGATACTGCATCGGTTCTTCGTCCGCATCTATCGATTATTGATGGCACTACTGGAATGGAAGGGCTGGGTCCAAGTGCCGGACAGGCGAAGAAACTTGATCTGGTTGTGGCAGGGATTGATCCTTTAGCAGTGGACGCCGTTGCCTGCTCGCTCATGGGGCTGAATGCAGAAGATGTGCCACACCTGCGTATTTGCGCTGAACGAGGATATGGTGTGATCGATATCTCAAAGATACAGGTGAATCCTGCCAGGTGGCATGATTTTATCTCTCCTTTTGACCCCCCTCCCGACAACTTATCGATACAGTTCCCAGGTATCACCATTCTTGATGAAATGTCATGCAGTGCCTGCCAGTCCACAGTTTTGATGTTATTGAAACGGTATAGGGGTCAGGTCTTCGACTTTTTCTCCAGACAAGAGAATGCCACTATTGCAATCGGGAAGGGACATCAATCTATCCCTCGCGGTACGCTCTGCATCGGCAACTGCACTGCTCAATATAAAAAGCAGGGTGTTTTTGTACCGGGATGTCCGCCTGTGGCGACTCAAATCCTGGAAATGATTTCCGAAAACGAACCTGAAGAAACCCCAGGCGATCTGATTGAGTAGAGCTGTTGACGCACATTCGCAGGGATAACTTCTACCGTGCATTTTCAAGAATCAGACATATAAAGACATCAGGTCATGGAATACAGGACACAACCGTAAGTTCAATCAACCTTTTTCCTGAAAAACAGCCACTGTGCCTTGCCGCCCCTGGTTTTAGTCCTGATAAGACAGTACACGCCTGATAGCCGCCGCCCATACATTCTGAAGATTATCTTTCCTTTTTCGTCATCCACTTCCACGGGCTCGAATGTGCCCCGGTCCCATATCCTGACAGTCCCTGCCCCATATTGCCCGTCAGGAATCTCACCCTCAAAGTCGGCATATTCCAGGGAGTGGTCCGTGGTTGGTATAGCCAGCCTTTTCACTCCAGGCTCGGTAGGTGGTTCCTTTGGCACTGCCCAGCTCCTCAGTACACCCCCCATCTCTAAGCGCAGGTCCCAGTGTAACTTTTTGGAATCATGTTCCTGGATAACAAAGACACTGTCGCCTGACGATTTACCGGCACCTTCGGGAGTTGTCCCCGAAGAATCACGTTCATTCCTGTACTGTCCGGATTTCATTCCACTCCCTTCCTTGGACATAGATGTTGCAACATGCACACATCATGTTCAGGTTTGCGGGCACTGCACACTGCACGGCCATGCAGTATGAGCCTGTATGACAAGTCGCTCCACTCCTCCTTCGGGGCCAGGTTCATCAGGTCCTGCTCGATCTTATTTGGGTCAGTATGCCGGGTCAGCCCCAGCCTGAAGGACAGCCGCTTCACATGAGTATCCACTGCAATCCCCTCAGTGATACCATAGGCGCTGGACATTACGACATTGGCGGTCTTACGGCCCACACCTGGCAGGGTAATCAGTTCTTCCATGGTATCCGGAACCTTTCCACTATAATTTTCAAGGATTGCAATACTACTATTCTTGATATTCTTTGCTTTCTGTCTGTAAAAACCTGTAGACCTGATGTCCTGTTCCAGTTCCTGCATGTCAGCTTCGGCAAACTCCTTTGTCCCTTGATATTTCCTGAAGAGTTCTTCAGTTACCATATTAACTCTTACATCAGTACACTGGGCCGAAAGAATAGTGGCTACAAGCATCTGGTGAGGTGTTTCATACCTGAGTGCAGTCCTCGGATCAGGATATTTCTCCTTAAGTAGCCTGATTATTTCAAGCATCTGTCCGGCTGGCTTCATGAAAAAATAAAAGAGATATGAATAGATAACAGTTATGATTCGCTTCGTTATTCTATCCCGGCAAGGTAGCGTTCTGCTGAGACCGCAACCAGGGCACCATCACCCACTGCCGTAGCTACCTGGCGCAGTAATGTGGTCCTGCAATCTCCTGCAGCAAATATCCCTTGTACGGAAGTGGACAGGTCAGGACCGGTAATAAGAAAACCGTTCCCATCTTTGTCGGCTTCGACAAAATCCGTGCCAGGTTCCACACCCACATACATAAACACTCCACTCACCGGTATTTCAGTCACTTTTTCTGTAAGCTTGTTCTTTACTATTACCTTTTCAACGGTATCTGTCCCTTCGATTGATTGCAGGTTTGAGTTCCAGACAAACTCTATTTTAGGGTTC
>DUIM01000154.1:2728-4898 GCA_013330355.1 Methanosarcinales archaeon | reverse complement strand
GTTGTAGTAGGTCATCACAACAAGCGGTACATCCACACCCAGCCCCTTCACCATCTCAAAGTACCTGTCAGGGTTCATACCCGCATCCAGTGCCCTTTCGATGGACGCCTGTATGGTAGGGCCGTCTGCTATGGGGTCAGAAAAAGGCAATCCCAGCTCCACAATATCAGCACCGCCCCTGATCAGTGCATGTACGATTCCGGCTGTATTTCCATCACCGGCGCACACATAAGTGATAAGTGCTCCTTCCTTCTTCGTTTTCAGTTCATCGAACTTATCAGAGATCCTCATTCCAGTGCCCCCTTTTCAAGTACAGTCTCAAGGTCCTTATCGCCCCGCCCCGATAGATTGATCACCACAAGCTCACCAAGTTCGCCAGAATCTGCGGCCTTTGCCAGGTAAGCAAGGGCATGGGACGATTCCAGTGCCGGGATAATACCTTCCATCAGGCTCAGTTCGTTAAAGGCAGCCAGTGCTTCATCATCACTGGTGTTCGCAGGCTTGATCCTGCCAGTTTCAGCCATGTATGCCAGTTCAGGACCCACGCCGCTATAATCAAGCCCGGCCGCGATGCTGTGGGATTCCAGTATCTGGCCGTAGGGATCCTGCAGTATTCTGGTCCGTGCGCCGTGCAGCACACCTTCCTCACCCACACACAGGGATGCAGAGTGAAGGGCAGCCTTTTTTGTAGACTCCATACCACTGCCGCCCGCTTCCACGGCGAATAATTTTACCTCAGTATCTGAAATGAAAGGATAGAAAGTGCCGATAGCATTACTGCCGCCGCCCGTACATGCGACAATAGAATCAGGCAAACGCCCCTCCTTTTCCATTATCTGTTGTTTGACTTCGTTGCCTATCACACTCTGGAAGTCCCGCACAATAGTTGGATAAGGATGGGGACCGACCACCGAACCGATAAGATAATGGGTATTTTCCACATTGCTAACCCAGTCCCGCAGTGCCTCATTGATAGCATCCTTCAGGGTCTGGCTGCCGGAAGTAACGGGTATTACTTTTGTTCCCATAAGTTTCATGCGGTACACGTTCATACGCTGGCGACGGATATCCTTGGCACCCATATAGACCTCTGTTGGAATACCCAGGTTCGCACCTGCCATGGCTGTAGCAGTACCGTGCTGGCCTGCCCCGGTCTCAGCAATCAGCCTGCGCTTGCCCATGTACTTTGCCAGCAGTGCCTGACCCAAGGTGTTATTCAATTTATGGGCGCCTCCGTGCACCAGGTCCTCGCGCTTGAGATAGACCTTGATCCCGTACTTTTCACTCAGGCGCCGGGCATGGTATAGTGGGGTGGGGCGGCCTGCAAAATCCTGCAGGTAATAGTCCAGTTCCTGCTTGAATTCGGGGTCGTCCCTGAACCGTTCATACCCCTGTTCCAGTTCCTTTACTGCAGGCATGAGCACCTCGGGTACGAACTGCCCGCCGAAGCGTCCGAACTTGCCTTTTTGTTTTGTGTTCATGAAGTTATCCTCTGTAAGTTATCAATTTAAAGTGTTTGACATATTTGAGCCAGATATGCCAGCCTCAACCAGTAATCTGGTGTTTTCATAGATGTCACCTTTCATAATGGATGTGCCTACCAATACGGCATCGGCACCTGCCCGTACTACCCGGACGGCATCCTGTGGAGTTAGTATACCGCTCTCGCTTATTATAATCCTGCCAGGGCTGTGCTTCCTGATAATAGGGGCCAGTTCTTCGGTTGTGGCCAGGTCGATCTCCATAGTCTTGAGATTGCGGTTGTTGATGCCTATAATGTCTGTATCAGTGTCCAGTGCGGCCAAAAGTTCTGCGTGATCATGCACTTCCACCAGCGGCTGGAGTCCCCTGTCCTTTGCAAGTGCGATGAATCCAGGCAGCTTGTCACCCAATATGCCGGCTATCAGCAGTATCAGGTCGCTTTCTACTTCATAGAGCTGTCGTTCGTCGATTATAAAGTCCTTCCTCAATACCGGGATGCTTACGGCCTGCCTGACATGTTCCAGGTTCTCCAGGCTGCCGTTAAAAAAATCCGGCTCTGTAAGTACGGAAATGGCACAAGCGCCGGCCTTTTCCATGGTCCTTGCTATCTGTGCGGCATCGGCAGGGCTCACTTCCCTGTTGTGGGTGGTGGGAGATGCGGGTTTGACCTCTGCTATCACAGGTATAT
>DUIM01000154.1:0-2322 GCA_013330355.1 Methanosarcinales archaeon | reverse complement strand
ACACGGTTTTCGGTTGCTGAAATGATATCTTCTATTATTCTGTTCATGTACCAGACCACACGGATGTATATATCTATTCAATGATGTACAATATTGTACATTGTATATAATACTTATGCAGGATTCTTATTGGAAGGGGATATAAAAAATATATCCAACAGGCTGTCCAAAATACCTATGAATTAACAAATTTTCGCATTTGTATATAATATTTCACATGGGTTTTGATTTTTAGTATTCGGAAACTGTCCAAGTATTACATTCCATGATTAATTAATCGTGAGGTTAAGGCGATAAATCAAATTCGAAATGGGATTTTCGAAGTAAATTTAATTTTTTTATACTGGAGTAGAATGGTACCAACATTTTTATATCTCATTATTGTAGTATAATATTGGAGGTGAAAGTATGCTATGTATACTATGGTTCGAGTGGGCTCCGGAGAATACTTCAAAAGTTTTAGAAGTTTGGAGAGAATTCCAATATCCTGAAGAGATAAAATTGATAAACAGGTATCTCTTGATAGGTAGGCATATCTCAGTGGCAATATTTGATGCACCAAATGAGGAAGCAATTTTAAAGGTAACACATCCATTCTGTGAATTTGGCGTGCCTCATATAGCTCCTGCATTACCACTTGACGAAGCACTGGAAATAATGGACAAGATGTAAGAAAAATATTTTTAATATTTTCATTGTGTTGTTGTGGTAAATTTACCACCTCAACATCTTTTTTTTATTCAGGCGTGAAGCTGATGTAAACGCTAAATTTTTCTCTGTTTGTCTCGGTTTATCCACAATTATTCCATCATCTTCATCTTCTTCACCAGATGGCGTTTTCGCTATAAATGACAAAAAGTCCGGATATCATTTCCGTTGTTTGCTAAGTTATGACTGAGAGCAATACACCCAATACCAGAAGGTACAAAGCAAAATAGACTCTTTCATAAACTGTAGCATTTTTCAAGTTTGCTCATAGGCCTTTAGGAAATCGTTTCGTGGGATACTTGCTTGTGTGCAGATCGTTCTTAAAGTTGAGCCTTTGATACGAGTATGATTAGGCATCGTCAAGGGAGTCCGTGTGTCATCAGGATTTTCACGAACCATCGCAATATGTTCTCGTTCTCAGACAAGGCGAAATCCCAGAAGTTCGAATGCCTTAATGACTCTCCTTTTTGGAGTATCAACTGGAAACTTTGTCATTAGATGGCTACTCCCGCTTCGGCTACAAAGGCTTCCAGTATAGGTGACTCAAACTCAAGAACTTCTTGACCAAAAGTTTCGATATGGAAGTGAATGGCTGATTTTACATCAGCTAATGCCTCCTCATAAGTGTCGCCTTCACCGACAATTATACCTTTGAAGCCTAACGGATAAGCCACATAGCCATCAGGATGTTTCTCAACTATGACTTTGAATTGTTTCATCATATTATAAGATTATATGGCCCGGAGTTTCAGTTGGTCGCACAGGTATTTTGTAGATCACACAGGAGGCATTTCTCGTTTTATTCTATCATACTCATCCTCATTAATTCCTAAAATCAAAGTTGGCGTAATCAATTTCCTTTTTAATTTTTCTGATAAATCAGAATCACTTACTTTCACGTTCTTATTAAGATTTGTTAGCCATTTGACATCGACTCTATTGAACAAACAAGCTATATGTGGATCATCATATCCCTTGAGTTCTATGCAAAAATTTCTATCATCTTTTCGATATCTTCTTTTACTTTCTACTTTACCAATTGCACATAATATTCCTGGAGGTTTCATCACAATAATGGCATCCCCTTTTTTTATTTTTGTCCATTTTCTAATGTTTCCTAATTCATGTCCAATAAGTGCCCCCCCATATTTTTTTTCATATTGTCGTTTGATATAGTCTAAACTCTCACCAAGATCGATTTCCCCCCATCCAATTGCCACGCATGGCGGTTTTTCATTAACACATAAATCATACAATTTTTCATTTCCATTAGGCCCTGTTGCTGCCCCCAAACGAACTCGCCAAAATTTCTGGGTACTCATGGTTCCTCCAAAATTTAATTAAGATTAAAATTAAATGTGCACGTTTATTTTTAAGCATCAGCAGTATTTTAGGCTTTCCATCGCCTTGTGAGAGCATGAGAACGAGCATGGATGCAGTCACCGGTATACCCCTGACAAATGTCCCGGGCCTGTATATAATAATTTCAAGGAATATTTCCTTTCCCACATTCTACAATACATGACATGAGTAATTAATTTTTCGAATATACCCCCCTCCAACTGCAAGAATCACTCTGATATCCTCAAAGACTGGCCCCCACCAATACAAATA
>DUIM01000109.1:4067-5040 GCA_013330355.1 Methanosarcinales archaeon | reverse complement strand
ATCCTGTTCTCCTGGGTACCATTGGCATAGAATTGCATAATGGCATCCCCGGTCAGGTGACCTTTAACCTCTGAACCCGTGACCAGGAGGAACCTGATGTTCGGGTTAGAGATGATATTGGCCACAAGCTTTTCGATACCGATATTCTCTGTCTTACAGGGACCTGTGATGGATGCACCTGCCTCTAGATGTGGTGCTCCCAGTAGATGGGACCCTAATGTGGCAACAGCAACCGGGTTATTCACATCGCCAATCTCATACTCACCTTTCAGGACAGGCCATCCCACTGACGGTTCTCTTTTGTCTGCCATTTACAAGCCTCCTATCTTCATTAATACGGTCAACAGGAACATCAATATAAGACCTCCTATAAAACCGTAGAATATATTTGTCCAGACACCTGCAGTAACGGCTGCTTTTTCACGACCCGGGAAGGAAGCAAGTAGTGGATGATCCGGACCAAGTGAGTACATCATATCATCTGATATTTTATCCAGTTCGTCCACCAGTGTTGAAATATGGTCAAGTGAGTATTCCAGCACATCCTCCTTTTCCTCTGCCAGGATTCCTGACATGGGTTCCAGTATCAGGTGGAGTTCGGGTGCAACTCTTATATGGCTCATTCTAATTCCTCCGCTGATGGCAGTAAACCTGTACCAACGACCTTATATGCTTCACGGTGGACAGATTTCATGAATTTATTGAAGTATACCAGGAATATGAGCAGACCTACTAACATGGTCACTGCTGCTGAAACCGCACCGATTACGGTTAATGAGGCTAAACCTGCAATTACCATAATAAGGGCTGCTTTTTCAACGGCCACGTACAATGTCCTGTACTGTGATTCATCAGGTCCGAGGTTTGCATTGAATGGATGAAGTATAGTCATTGCACCGCCAATAAAGACTATGGCAATGTATCCAGTACTTACCACACCTGGAAGTATGGCATCATTGAAAGCAAAACTTCC
>DUIM01000109.1:0-3671 GCA_013330355.1 Methanosarcinales archaeon | reverse complement strand
GATTTCTCCATGATAGGGATGTTCATTTTCAGGATCTTGTTGGACATTACGCCAATCACCAATCCGATCAAGGCTGCCACAATAAAAGATATTACAGGGCCTAATATAGTGGGAATTGGCAATATACCTGTTTCAGGTAGAATCAATCCGAATATTGCTGCTACAACACCCATACCCAGGGCCACCATACCAATGGAAGGTACACCTGTACCAAGACCATAACTACATACCCTGCGTACCGCATCCGCACCCCATACTACAGCGAATATGGAACCGATAGCGCCCATAACAGAGAATATTGTGGTATTAAATGTCTGGTTCAGCATTGTCAGGTATATTCCTGCGAGTCCGCCGATAACACCGATCGCGATGATCTTATTCGGGGGCAGACCACCACTTGCCGGTCCTCCTTCTACAGCTGACATTAACTAACACCTCCCATAATAGGTACGGCAATGATTGCACATAGAAGTGAAGCGATCAGGCATGATAGGATAGCCTTTGGTACCCTCTTGAACTTGGGGTCATGGAATCCTTCGATAGTGCCACCGATATTATACGAGGCAAGCACTGAGTTCACATAGAACACACCAGTGGCAAATATTGCTGCAAGAGCGACTATGGCCGGATCAGCAGGAGCGTTTCCTATCTGCATTAACTGGACATAGATCAATGAACCGCCCAGTCCTCCGAACAGGCCGCCAATAGTACCGCTCACAAAACTGACAGTAGGGACGCCGTGGCCTTCAGTACCTTGTGAAACATAGATATCCTGTCTATCTCCCGTTATTGGATCCTTATCGACCTTGGCAGATACCGGGGGAACACCCACACAGTATACATATACTAACTGCCCGATGAACATTGTCACCGTGATCATGATCATAGAACCCACGGCACCAGAGGCCAGCACAAGTATGAAATCCGATGTACCGAAACCACCAGGAGCTGTCGCAAGGAAATTATACATAAATCCTGCACTGATCAGCCCGGTAAGTCCGGCACCTGCAGCCAGCTGCACTGTACCTGTACCCACACCTGTTGCCTGGGCCATTGCAGCCGGTGCACCACCAACAGGAATAAAGTGGACACCTAAGCCGATAAGTACTCCGCCCAGAGTAATAAGGGCAATAGAAATTGGATCAATTATCATGCTGGTTCTGCACCTCCTTCTTCATCCTTGTACGGTCCGTAAGCCTTCCTGGCCTTGACTTCTACCAACCTGTTTGCAAGTATAAGTATCAAGACAATTATCAGGCCGGCAATTACTGCATTCATCCCACTGAATACTGTGGATCTCCAGTTGTCGAAGAACACTGTCCCGCCAAGGGCAAGTCCGGTAACCGGCCCTCCGAATTTTGCGCAGGCCCATACATTATCCATACCATTCCTCAGACCTGATTCAGCCTTTCTCACAATGTTCCCTGACTGTGCTGCATTCAATCCGGAGCCGAACGGCTGGTTCTGGAACTCCCGCTCAGCACCATAATGAACATCACCTGTGGACGACCCTATAGCTCCTGCGGTTATTCCCCAAAGTAATGCAAGTAGTGGTAACGGGAACGGGTGTAGTAATATTGTGTTCATGATATAAGAAAAACTAACAATACAAAATACTGCAATAAACCCATGTGCTATTATAGGGGGCACATGACCGATAACCATGTCCATATAAACTGGTTGTTTGAATCGTTTCTGACTTGCTGTACGTCCCATATGGGCGGTCACTGAGAATAAGCCAAGCAATATTGCACCAGCAAGAGAGCCTATAGCAATTGCGAAAATCACTGACATATTCTGTGCCAGCAGTACACTGGCCACTGTTGCTCCGGTCGCACACCATAGCCCGTAAGCCGGTGGTTCCCCGGAAATTGCTTTATTAAAGATCCTGTGTGGAAAATCCATTTGGGCGGCAAGCTGCACCTGTGAGTTAGGATTGCTCTGTGAACCGACGTCTGATTCCAAATCTTCAGCAGCACCGGCAATCGTTGCAAGAGCACCCATCAGCGCAACAATACCTAGACCCGTAATTGGATCAATCATTTATTTTCATCCTCCTGTACTTTTTATAATCATTACTGATGAAATCAAATTATTTATAATAAATAACTTGATTACACTAACAGTCATATCCAAAAACTAGCATTTTAACTAGTTTATATTGGATTACCAAAACCCCATATAAATGTTTCTAAATTAATATGCAGTGAACTAGTTAAGGGTAAAGGATAGCATTAATTTGACAAATTAGCAGTTAAAAAATAAAATGGATTATTAGCAGATGTCCTTGATATAAAATTGGAATATATCAAAAAAATCTGCCAGGTTAATAGGTCGGTTATGTACCTGTTTCCCACCCTTCCATATATTCGAATTGATAGGGTTTTATCTTATCGATACTTATCCCCAGAGCCTCAAGTTTCAAACCTGCCACCTTCATGTCGATATGTTGTGGCACAGGATGAACCCCGGGTGTAAGCTTGTGAGTAGCTATATGTTCCACGCACAGGGCCTGGTTGGCAAAGCTCATATCCATGACCTCGGCAGGGTGCCCGTCCCCGGCTGCGAGATTAACCAGTCTGCCGTCTGCCAGTACATTGATGCGACGCCCGTCAATGTTATATTCCATGATGTTGTTACGTGCTTTTTTTGTTGATGTTGCCATGGCCTTTAGCTCATCGAGATTGATCTCCACATTGAAATGACCGGCATTGGCAAGTATTGCCCCGTCTTTCATCACCTCGAAGTGTTCCCTGGTAAGTATATCCACATTACCGGTAGTGGTGACAAATATCTCACCAATGGCTGCTGCTTCGATCATTGGCATTACCCTGTAACCATCCATCCTGGCCTCCAGTGCGCGTATCGGATCGATCTCGGTCACAATGACATTGGCTCCCAGACCCAGTGCCCGCATTGCTGTTCCCCGACCGCACCAGCCATATCCTGCTATGACCACATTCTTACCAGCGACCAGGAGATTGGTGGTACGTATAATACCATCCCAGCTTGACTGGCCGGTTCCATAGCGGTTATCGAACAGGAATTTGGTCAGGGCATCGTTTACGGCTATCACTGGTATTTTCAGTGCCCCGTCCCGCTCCATGGACTTGAGCCTGTGCACACCTGTAGTGGTCTCTTCACATGCACCAAGGATATCCGGAATCATGTCCTGTCTTTGTGTGTGAAGCTTGAAGATCAAGTCCCCGCCATCATCTATGGTAATATCAGGCTTGTGGTCAAGCACCGCATCAATGGCAGTATAATATTCGTCATTGGAGCAGGCATGGGTGGCATAGCACCTGATATTCTTCCTGGTATCCAGGGCCTGTGCCACATCATCCTGTGTACTTAAAGGATTGCAGCCGCAAATTGCCACTTGTGCACCCCCGGCTGCCAGGGTTTCCACCAGCACCGCGGTCTTTGCCTCAACGTGAAGTGCCATTCCTACAGTGTGTCCGGCAAGAGGCTGCCCGGTTATGAATTCTTCCCTGACATGAGCCAAAACCGGCATATGGTTCCTTGCCCATTCTATCTTCATATTACCTGATTCGATCATATCTTCTGTCATCCAATTAACTCCGTAAATAGAAATATCATTTAACTTTAACTTTAGATTTATCAGCAAGTCTCCTTGCCGCACTGGAAGCTTGCTCTATTACCTTTTCCTG
>DUIM01000194.1 GCA_013330355.1 Methanosarcinales archaeon | reverse complement strand
GTGTGACCCATTTGTCCGGTTGCGGTTATCAATACAATATCATTTGTGCTGGTATCCCCGTCCACCACAACCATATTTAAACTCTTATCCACTGCCCGCTTAAGATACTCCCCCAGCTCACCCGGATCCATCACAGTATCAGTGTACAGGAAAGCCAGCATAGTACCCATATTCGGAGCGATCATGCCGCTGCCCTTTGCTATCCCGCCGATACGTGTGCCGTCGGGGAGTTCAACTGCCACCTCCTTGGAAAAGGTATCTGTGGTCATAATAGCCCTGGCAGCGGCTGTACTGCCATTGGCCGAATCAGTCAAACCCGCTGTCACCGCCCCCACCTGTGACCTGATAATATCAAGATCAAGCCTGTGACCGATAACACCTGTAGATGCCACTGCTACAGTCCTCTCATCCAGGCCTAGACCTTTGGCTGCCAATTTAGCCATATCCCTGGCATCTTTTATCCCTTCCGGCCCTGTAAATGCATTGGCATTGCCACTGTTGGCTATCACTGCAGATAACCTGCCCCTTTCAAGGTGCTCCCTCGTAAGTATCAGGGGTGCGGCAATAACACGGTTGCGGGTGAACACGCCTGCTGCACTACCGTCGGCTTTTATAAGTGCCAGGCCGTACTTATCCCGCTTTACACCCCAGGCAGACACACCTTTTACTGCACAGATGCCGCCGTCTATGAACTTCAACTGCAACAGCTCCCATAAAGCTAAGCTGACAATGCCAGCCCGGCAATAATATCATGGCGCGTCACAATACCAACCAGTTCACTGTCTTTGATCACAGGTACCCTGACAACATTATGTTTGACCATTCTAGATGCCACAGTCTCCAGGCTTTCAGAAACATCTGCGGTGACCACGGGATGGCTCATTACATCGCTGACCTTCTTGTTGCCCACATCATCCAGTGCATGGCTGGCCTCTTCCCATCCGATAAGTTCCCGAAGTGGCACCTCAATGATCTCGAAAGGACTGGGCAGCCAGAGCTGGCTATCCCTTTCCGGTACTTCCAGCAATTTGAGGATATCACTTTCTGTGATCATCCCTGTCACTTTCCTGTCCTCTACCACTGGTATCCCGCCTACCCTATGCTCCCTGAGTAACCGGGCAGCATGTTTGACCGGGTCGTCGGGACTGCAGGATATTACGTTTGTTGTCATGATCTCATTTATCTGCATAATTATCACTCCTTTTGGCACTTTTCAGGGAAATGTTGCAGGATTCCATAGTCCTGTCGTTTCGTCAAGTCCAAACATCAGGTTCATGTTCTGCACCGCCTGTCCCGATGCTCCTTTAACCAGGTTGTCAATGGCAGATACCACTACCAACCGCTGCCCTTTTGCATCCATCTCAAACCCTATATCGCAGAAATTAGAACCACGTACCGGACCCAGCATGGGAATACCATCCACAAGCCGGATGAACGGTTTGCCCGTATAGAACCGGTTGTAGATATCGGCAACCTGCCCTGTATCCATATCTTCTTTCAGGAACAGGTGGGCTGTGGTCAGGATACCCCTGACCGACGGGATCACATGGGGCGTGAAACTGACCCTGGTATTACTATCCAGCCGTCCCAGTTCCTGGCGCATCTCGACACCGTGGCGGTGGGTAGTAAGCTTGTACGCCTGCACATTCTCTGCCATGTTCGGGTAGTGGGATACCCCACTTGGGTTAGCACCGGCACCGGATATTCCGCTCTTGGAGTCAAAGACCACCAGCTCAACCAGCCCGGCGGCTGTCAGTGGCGCGGCTGCCAGGGTTGCGCCTGTCGGATAACATCCGGGATTGGCGATCATCGATGCACCGGCTACTTCAGGATGCAGTTCAGGCAGGCCGTAAACGGCCTCCTTCGGTGCCTTGTGTTTAAGGTTGTAGGTCTTTTCGAACACATTGACAGGCAGCCGATAGTCTGCGCTAAGGTCGATGACCTTTGTGCCAGCGTCCAGTAGCGGTGGTACCACATCCATTGCACTGCCATGGGGGATGGCTGTGAAGACCACATCACACTGGCCCGCCACTTCACCTGCACTAAGGTTTTGGAACGTCAGGTCAGTAAAACCCCTCAGGTGCGGGTGTGTGTCCCCAACCGGAGCGCCGTCCAGGCGTCGTGAGGTCACGCATACCACTTCTACCCCTGGATGGCCGGTCATAAGGCGCATCAATTCGCCACCTGTGTAGCCTGAGCATCCGATAATCCCTGCTTTTATCATAGTATCACTGTATTTACTACTCTTTAGGATATATAACCTATTTATGGGCTATGTTTTTTGCTATGTTTTTTGCCTGGAAAATTGCGTTTTTACACTCACTTACACCCTGCGCCCGACCCCTGACGTCCAACCCATGATATCCTGAATACCATCCATTAGCACCAGCATAATCGATACTCACCCAATGTTGAAGATAATCAAAAAAAAATTAAAACTAAGCCAAGGTCCGGATTCGAACCGGAATAAAACCGCTTACTGCCAGCACATGAGAATGTGCCTATCTGCAGGCGATTGCGTAGCCGCTCCGCCACCTTGGCGCTTAGTTGGCTTAAATATCCATTATAGTAAATAAGATTGAAAAATTAACCATTATTTACCACATTGCAAATATATTATTCAGGTATGTCAACCACTTTGCGATTCAAAAAGTACATAATTGTATTTATAGATAACTATTATGTGAGACCGTTTCAATTCGTGTTGGTGATTAAAATTTACCATGAATAGTTCTACATGGCAACTATTCTGATCGAAGCATGAAGGCAAATCTCACGAACTGCAGCTTTGCGATTTTTCGCACTGATTGCGATAGATATTTCATATTATTACTTGGAAAGTATGCAAAGGATAAATCATACCAACATATAATGTAACGGTCTCTGTCGGTGCAATAGGTTTAATAGCAGGATACCTGTCATAGGGACAGACCTCAGTGTTAGGTGCCGTGTCGCTTATAATTACAGGTGCCGGCTAAAGTATAAATTGGGTAATATATTCATCTTCATTTTATCTAATAATCATGGGGAATACTTTTAATGTGTAAAAGGAGATGTTCATGGCCTTCCATCTCTTCGATCCAACCATAATTAGCATCGGATTTTACATCAAGATCTTTTATATATGGCTTGATATCAAGTACAGGAGTTCCATCGAAGGCAT
>DUIM01000085.1 GCA_013330355.1 Methanosarcinales archaeon | reverse complement strand
ACATGTTCCAGACCAATTCTTTCAGGTAAGGATATATCAGCGCCGGGTGGCACATGGGTGCCGTTGGTATAGTAAACAGGCAGGTCGCGTGTTTTACCAAGATCGGATATTGCAGTCTCCACATCGCCTTTGATCACTTCAGAAGCATATTCCCTGTACTCGGTATGCAGCAGATCAGACACAGCAAAACGCTGGCATGTAGTCTCGGCCGGTGTCCTTGCCAGTGCGATCTCGATACCATGGAGTTCAGACAGTTCCTTTGCATAAATATCCATCTCGAACATAGCCCTGATGGCAATCTGCTTGGCAGTATCGCTCTCATGCATCTGGTATCCGGTATGATGCTGCACCATCTCGTTAATACCTGCCACGCCAATAGTATACACCAGGCCACTAAGGTCCACGGCAATCGTACCTTTTTTCCCTGTCACCGGGTCCTTGGGCTGCTGGGTAGCAAAAGGCATCCTGCCGCTGGCAACAATATGATCCATCCAGAACCGCTTGATCCTGAACAGCTCAATTGCCTTGTCCATCATCTTCTTCAGGTGGCTGAACAGGAGGTGGTCGTCCCCCCCTGCTTCATACGCAGCCCTGGGACAGTTAAGGGAGACAACCTGCCACGCGCCCATTGAGAAGTGCAGACCATCCTTGAAGAGCATCTTGTCATCAAAGGAGGAATCCTTCTCTGCCGTGGTTGAAAAATTGTAAGCACAACACTGGTAACATGAAATCCCTTCACCTGCACCTCTGTACGGAGGCAACTGGTTATCGAAATACGGCGTACCGAACTTAGCAGCCAGTTCGAACGACATGGTGTATAGTTCATCATAGGTCAGCAGTTCAGGATGCTTCCTGTTGAACTCCACATCCTCTTCCATAAAATCAGGTTCAATGCTGATCTCGGGCTTGGGGAAATTGAAGGGCTTGCCCCAATAATCACCTTCTAGCATCACATTCATAAATGCTTCGTAGGATAGCCTGACCTCGCGCTCAAATTCGCCATACGTCCTTTGGGGTGCCATATCACCATCCCACACACGCCCTCTATAGACCACTGGCTTATCCCTCCAAAGCTTTGGAATCCCTGGCGAGAGCTGTACGGACGAGAATACCAGCTGGCCTCCTCTGGCCACCATCATCTGGGTCATCTCATAGACGAACATCTGCATCAGCTGTTCGATCTCATCGTACGCCATCCCCTCGAAATAAGGTGCAATGAAAGTAAGGAAATTATAGAATCCCTGCCCGCCTGCGAAATTGGTCTGGGCACTGCCCAGTGCTTTCACAGCATGCAGGATAGCCACCTCAGCTTTCATGGCCGGACCTGCCACACTGGCCTTGGTACCGGAACCGTCAGGCATCAAACCATAGTAAAAGAAATACCTCAGGTCCCAATCCTGGCAGAATGCCCTGGTACCCAGGTATTCCAGGTCGTGGATGTGGATATCACCGTTTAGGTGGCTGTCGGCAAGGTCAGGCGGCAGCAGCAGCAGGTACTGCTCCTTGGAGATTTTGTCTGCTTTTTTCTTATGCGAGGTTTCGGCGTTCTCCTGCAGATTAGCATTATCCTTGGCCTCGAACCCTGTGCCGATATCTATCTCATAAGCATCATAAACCGGGGTGCCCACCCTCGTAGAGATGTTACGCCATTCAGGATGCCCTTTTTCCAGTAATACAATATTGACCAGTTCCCTTACCAGCGGACCTGACAGGAAACTTACACCCATCTTGCGTATCCTGACCTCTGTCTCCCTGGCAATCTCCTTTGCTGTTTCTTTTGTGATGGCTGGCTTGTTGTAGAACTTCTCACTGAGTACGGTCTCTTTCATCAGTTGCGCTACAATGGTGTTCCTGTCCCACTCCATAAGGTAACCGTCTGTGGTCCTGACCTTTGGCAGTATGGAGAGCTCTTCACCTGTAAGGGTCTGCTGTACCTGTTCAATCCCATGTTCGTTTTGTTTTATCATCATCTCGCCAACAGGTATTGTTGAAGATATTTTTTGACCCGCATATATTTCCTGCATTGTAACCTGACCTCCATGAATAAATTATAAATTTAAATTTACAAGACTCTCCACTCTCTGGCGATCTACAAAATCTCCATCCATTATTTCGTTAACAGTATAGAAATTGTCCTGTACCCGAAGTACCGGCGCAGACATAGCGAATACATTATTCATTGCCAGTTCTGTCAATGCTGCCGAAGTGGTCATATCGGTTTCAGCAAATACGATACCTGATTCTTTTAGTATTTGTTTGAGTATTTTGCAATTCGGACATATTTTGGTTGTGTATACAATAATTTCAGACATATAATCACCCCATCGATAGACAACCAGTTTCAATCCTTAGCATATAATGATTTTTTGAACTAGGTTTGAATATCATGATTGAGCATTTGTTATCAGTATTGATAACAATCAATCAACTATAATCGATATGTATATATTTTCGCACACAACAACCATGTTTATTTATTACCATTTCTGGTAACAAACATCAATTTATGGTGCTATTGGCACATTTACAATGGAACTTTAGTTAATTATAAGTTGATAACCGATTATCAAATGGTATCGAATTCAATAGCTGGTAAGATTATGGAACTGGATGAAATAACAATAACCCGGGCAATTATAGAAGAATTTACATCTGATTTTCTGGATTGCACTGATACTGATGTAGCGCTGGTTGGAGGAGGGCCGGCCAATCTTGTGGCTGCAAAGGTACTGGCCGAAGCAGGTGTAAGGACCGTGCTTTTTGAGCGAAAACTTGCGATAGGCGGTGGCATGTGGGGTGGAGGTATGATGATGCCCAGGATAGTTGTGCAGGAAGAGGCCAGGCGCATACTGGATGATTTCGGGGTCAATTATACAGAATACAGGCCCGGCTATTATGTGGCAGACTCGATTGAATGTGTGTGCAAGCTGGGCGCAGGGGCTGCTACTGCAGGAGCTAAGATATTCAATCTTGTAAGCGTGGAAGATGTGATGATAAGAGAGGGCGATGCAGTGACCGGGCTGGTCATAAACTGGACCACAGTGGGCCTGCAAAAACTGCATGTGGACCCAATGACCATAAGGGCAAAAGTGGTAATAGACGGCACAGGGCACGACGCCGAGGTCTGCAGTACAGTGGCCAGGAAAATACCAGGGGCGCTGAGCGTGATCGGCGAGAAGCCTATGTGGGCTGATATGGGTGAGCGCATCAT
>DUIM01000174.1:8727-11561 GCA_013330355.1 Methanosarcinales archaeon | reverse complement strand
ATTAGGAGTGAGCCCAATCCCACATAAAACCTGTTCATACAACTGCATCTACTGTCAATTGGGCCAGACAGGCAAGCTTCAGGTGAAGCGTGAAAGTTTCTATCCTAAAGAAGATATACTGTCTGATATTGAAAAAATAATGAATCCCGCAAATGTCGATTACATTACATTTGTTGGAGATGGTGAACCTACTTTATGCAAGGACCTTGGCTGGTTGATCAAATCGTGCAAAAATAAATGGCAGATACCTGTGGCTGTGATCACGAACGGTTCTCTTCTCTTTATGGAGGATGTTAGGCAGGACCTGAAAAGCAGCGATGTGGTACTACCCACACTTGATGCCGGAAGTGAGGAAGTTTATAGAACACTTAACAGGCCTCATGGCAGCATTGGATTTGAAGAAATGCTTCAGGGCCAGGTTGATTTCAGGAAGGAGTATCCAGGCAAGATCTGGCTTGAGGTAATGCTGGTTAAAGGTGTGAATGATTCAGATAAATCTTTAATGGAAATAAAAGATGCTATTGAGCAGGTAAAACCTGACCGTATCTACATTTCGGTTCCCATCCGGCCGCCTGCAAAACCTGGTGTCAGGCCGCCCGAACCTGAAAGAATAATGCGGGCACATGAAATTTTTGGTACAACACTGGACGCACTGGACCTTACTGATCGCGAGTCAGGCGAATTTGGTCTCGATAATTTCCCTGATCTCAGAACAACAATTATAGAAATATGCTCCCGTCATCCATTAAGGGAAGAACAGGCAAGAGATATTGATATGAAATTTTCAGGAGCAGAGAGTATTGATACTATGCTGTCAGATGGAAGTCTGGTACGTGTAGAATATCAAAATGTATCTTATCTTTTGCCAGCAAATTTTATTAGGAAAAACAAGCAAAAGGATTTGAGGTGATTAAAATTATAATATCTGTTGCAAGCGGTAAAGGTGGAACCGGTAAAACTACGATAGCAACGAACCTGGGACTCAGCATTGACAATGTACAACTGTTGGATTGTGATGTTGAAGAACCTGATTCCCACCTATTCCTGGATATTGATCTGGAAAAGGTTGAAGATGTATATCTGTCAGTACCTGTGATCGATGAAGAAAAGTGCGACTTCTGCGGGAAATGTTCAAAATTTTGCCAGTACAATGCTATTGGTGTACTGCCTTCCAAAGTTCTTTTATTCCCCCAGTTATGCCATGGTTGCGGAGGTTGTACATTAGTGTGTCCCAAAGGAGCCATTACCGAAGAGAAGCGAATTATTGGCATAATTGAGGGAGGGACTTCAAATGGATTTGAATTTTATCATGGAGTGTTAAATATCGGGGAACCTATGGCGACTCCGGTAATTAAAACCCTGAAAAAGAGAATCTCCAAAGGAAAAAATGCAATCCTGGATTCATCACCAGGTGCTTCCTGCCCTGCTGTTGAAACTATAAGGGGCAGTGATTTTTGCCTGCTTGTTACAGAACCCACACCTTTTGGACTCTATGACCTGAAACTTGCAGTTGAAGTAGTGAAGCACTTAACGATTCCATTTGGAGTGGTTATTAACCGGGATGGTATCGGTGATGACAGGGTTGAACAATTCTGCATTGAAAAGAATATTCCTATCCTTATGAAGATTCCACAAAGTGAAGATATTGCAAGGCTTTATTCAAACGGTAAACCCTTTGTCCTGGAAATGCCTGAATGGAAGGAAAAGTTTGCCCGGTTGTTCGATAAGATACAATCGAAAAATGTACAATAACAAGATGATTTTAAATAAAATGTGAGAAGTGAAATTGAAATGACTAAAATCGGATTGGTAAGATGTGAAATAGCTGCAAGGGCATGTCCAGGTACATCGTGTTTTAGAGTGATGAAGACTAAGACCGGGACATTTGAAGAATTCAAGAATGATGATATCGACATCATCGGCATGATAACATGTGGAGGATGTCCTGGCAGAGATGCAATAAGACAGGTACAGGAAATGGTAAAGAGAGGTGCTGAAGTGATCTTCATGTGCACATGTTTGATAAAACCAATTCCTAATCCACCCAAATGTCCGTATGCTGAAGAACTGGCAGATGCGATCAGAGACAAATTAGGTGTCAGAGTCATCATGGGAACACATTGATGCTCATTTCCTATGAATAAGCAAGGTAAAGATATGAAACAGTTCACTATTATAAGTGGAAAGGGGGGTACCGGAAAAACCACCATCACTGCAGCTTTTGCCTCCCTGGCTGAAAATGCAGTACTGGCAGACTGTGACGTGGACGCTCCGGATCTGCATCTCATCCTCAAACCTGAGATTAAAGAAACCTTTGAATTTTCAGGGTTAAAGATCGCTTCAAAGGATGAGGAAAAATGTACCGAATGTGGAAAATGCAGGGAATATTGCAGGTTTGATGCTATTGATGATGATTTTAATGTAATCAAAGAAAGGTGCGAAGGATGCGGTGTATGTGAATATGTGTGTCCTGCCGGTGCAATATACCTGGTTGACAGAAAATCCGGGTTTGCTTACCTTTCCGAGACCCGGTTCGGACCTATGTCGCATGCCGAGCTTGATACTGCCGAGGAAGCCACTGGAAAATTAATATCCATGGTAAGAAATAATGCCCGTATCCTGGCTGACAAATATAACAGGGATCTGATCATAATAGACGGTCCGCCCGGAATCGGCTGCCCTGTCATTTCTGCTATTTCAGGTGTTGATCTTGTATTGATCGTAACAGAGCCTACATTATCAGGTATTCATGACATGGAAAGAATACTTGGGGTGGCTAAGCATTTCAGTATACCGGCAGTGGTTTGCATAAACAAATTCGATATAAATCCCGG
>DUIM01000174.1:6227-8329 GCA_013330355.1 Methanosarcinales archaeon | reverse complement strand
GGCCATGATCAATGAGATGACTGTAATTGAGTTCTCAGACAGTGAGTTTTCTAATAATATTATCAAAATCTGGGAAAATATCAAGAGAAAACTGAAATGACAGATTCAAACGATATATCTGATTTTGATAAGATGATCGAAAAGATCCAGAATGATGTATATGAGCAGGAGCGGATGGTTTTTTCAGAAAGGGTGATAAAGGAATATAATAATCCGAAAAATATCGGTAAAATGGTACAACCAGATGCTTTTGCAACATTAACCGGCTGGTGTGGGGATACCATGGAGATGTATCTAAAGATGGACCATGATATAATTGAAGATATATCATTTATGACAGACGGATGCGGAGCAACGATAGCTTGTGGGAGCATGCTTACATCCATGGTCAAAGGAAAATCTGTTGAAGAGGCAGAGGTAATCACAGATGATGACCTGATTACTGTGCTGGAAGGTCTCCCTGAAGAAAACCTGCATTGTGCACATCTTGCTATTATTACACTGGAAAAAGCACTGGAAATGTTAGAATAAACGGAGATTGTCAGATGCAATGTGCGTTATGTGAACAGAAAAAGTGCCGCGACGGAAAGGATTGTTCGACAATTAAGGCAGATGTTGAATATACTGGCAGGGACCTTGAATCAATGAAAATCTCGGCACAGATAGAATCCAGGTACTATATGGAAAAAACGAGGTTGGAAGAACTTATTCTGTATGCCGGTGGAATGGGCTATGAAAAACTGGGCATTGCCTTTTGTATAGGCTTTGAAAAAGAGGCAAAGATCATACATGAGATTTTGGCACAGGATTTCAAGGTGTCCTCTGTCTGCTGTAAGGTATGTGGAATTGATAAGGACAGTTATGGTCTGGAAAAACTGCACAGTGCTGGTTTTGAAGCTGTGTGCAATCCGGTTGGCCAGGCACTGGTGCTGAATAACGAGAAGACTGACCTGAATGTTATTCTCGGATTGTGCATTGGCCATGATATTCTCTTTACCCGGGACTCGCAGGCACCTGTAACCACACTGGCAGTAAAGGATAGGGTACTGGCACATAATCCTCTGGGTGCGATATATTCCAATTATTATCTTAAGCACAGGTTCAACCATAAATGAGGATTTGGAACGTCCCGGTTAGCCACATAATCCAAATACTACCAGAAATTATAATCTGGTCTTCTCAACTCTATAGCGCATCATCGCACAGATATGCACAGAATAGGTGTTTCACAATTTTTGCGATCTGTGTCACCTTCAAATAGATTTGTTATATCTATTAATATTAATCATGTGATACGTAACACAATAGTTATATAATATCAACAAGAATCGCATGCTATGAACTCTAATAATGTAGAGGAATCTGTGCTTGAGAATGCTATCCGGTTCCACGGGCACAAGTGCCCAGGGCTTGCAGCTGGAATACGGGTATCTAAAGTGGTGTTGCGGGAACTTGGAAAACCTGCCAGGGATGAAGAGATGGTCGCAATTGTCGAAAACAGCTCTTGCGGAGTGGATGCTATCCAGTTACTTACAGGATGCACGTTTGGAAAAGGAAACCTGGTATTTCGTGACTTTGGAAAATCAGTTTATACGTTCATAAACCGTGAAACAAATAAAGCGTTAAGAATTTCCCTCGAAAAAGATGCTTTTGATACGGACGAAGAACATCGTAACCTCTTTGCCAAAGTAAGGGACAAAACAGCAACTGAGGCACAAAGAGAGTTATTTACACAAAAACACATGAAAAAGAGTGATGAGATACTCAATATGCCGGAAGAAAAACTCATGACCATCGAACAAGTGGAGCCGGAACCAGTGCAAAAAGCACGTATCCATGAATCACTGGATTGTGTTGTGTGCAATGAACCTGTGATGGAAACAAGAGTCAAGCTGCTAAATGGTGATGTTCATTGCATTCCATGTTTTGAGGAGTTGACAGGGAACAATTCCTGAATAGATTTGAACCCGAAGGATATAAAATGACCAATCCTAAAAATATACTGATAATATCCGTTATCATATTTTCATGTATGTTGACACCTGTAATATGTGCTGTTGCAGAAAATGAGATACGGATAGCAGATAAAACCGGTGATTGGG
>DUIM01000174.1:4905-5927 GCA_013330355.1 Methanosarcinales archaeon | reverse complement strand
ATAAAACCGGTGATTGGGGACACCCATCCCCATATCTGTCTTATGGGAGAGGACCCGGGTATCTGAGATTGCATTTTATTTTTGATACTCTTGTCTGGAAAGATGAAAATTCTGACTTGATTCCTTTGCTGGCAGAAAATTGGGAATATATTCCCGATGAGGAAGTGTACATCTTCAATCTTGTTAAAAATGCCAAATGGCATGATGGAGAGATTTTCACAGCAAATGATGTCGCCTTTACTGTAGAGTACATGAAGGAGCATCCCTATGGCTGGGTCATGCTTGAAAGCGTTGACCGGGCCGAGGCAATTGATGAGCATACTGTAAAGATATATATGAAGGGTCCGTATGCACCTTTCATGGAGGATATCGGTGGCTCAATGCCGATCCTGCCAGAACATATATGGAAGGATGTTGAGAATCCGATGGATTATGTAGAAACAGGTGCATTCATTGGGTCCGGTCCATTCAAATATGTTGATTTTAGCAAAGAGCATGGAACATACCAGTATGAAGCATTTGATGAATATTATCTTGGTAAACCGAATGTTGATCAGTTGATCTATGTAAAAACAGGCGATACCCAGATGGCACTGCAGCTCGGTGAAGTAGACTTAGCTTCAATAAAACCAGAGATGGCTGAAACTCTTACCAAGGAAGGTTTTGTCGTTATATCAGGTCCGCATTACTGGAACAAGAATCTGATGATAAACCACAACAAGGAGCCTCTTGACAATATTGTGTTCAGGCAGGCACTGGCTTATGCGATCGACCAGGACGAATTCGTGAATAAATCACTTAGGGGATATGGGAAACCTGCCAGTCACGGGCTGATCTCATCAGATAGCCAGTGGGCAAATCCGGATGTTCTGGATTACCCATATAATCCTGATAAAGCAAAGGAAATGATCACATCGCTTGGATATGAATGGGAAGACGGTGTTTTCACAAAAAATGGAAATATCCTGGAACTTGAAGTACTTGTTTCGATGATCGGCACTGGTGGACAGTCCATGCCTGAC
>DUIM01000174.1:1215-4507 GCA_013330355.1 Methanosarcinales archaeon | reverse complement strand
GATCAAAAAGTGATCAACTGGGATTTCGACCTTGCAATCTCCGGGCACGGTGGCATTGGCGGCGATCCGAAGATCCTCTATGAGAAAGTAATACAGGTCCCTGGAACCAAAGCGAGTCCGAATACTGCAAGATATAATAAGAGCGAGGAGTTAAACGGTCTGCTTGATGACCTGATGCATGAGATGGACCCGGCAAAAAGACAGGAAGCCGTCTTTGAAGCCCAGAATGTTTATGCAAGGGAACTCCCGGCAATATCACTGTATTACCCGACATGGTATTATGCCTATAACCCTGATGCAGGAGTGGAGTGGTTCTACACGATAGGAGGGGTCTCCAAAGGTATCCCGATCCCGCAGAATAAGATCGCCATGTTAAGGTCGAACGCACAAAGGGATGGGGAAATCGAACAAACAGCCATGCAGACCACAGATAATACACAGGATACACCTATGATGCCATTTTCGGGGGTGTTTGCGATCCTTGCCGCATTCTACATAAAAAGGTCTGGAAGGAAGCCGTAACATATGAAATGGAACAGGAAAGTGAAGATGGTAACAGTCTACCTGTTTACCATCCTTTTCCTTATTTTTCTCAATTTTTTACTTCCGCGCCTACTGCCTGGTGATGCGATAATCGCGATGTATAGTGGTTCGGAGACAATGATCACAGAGGAACTGTACAGCGAACTTGTCAAGCTCCACGGGCTTGACAGACCACTCCATGAACAATTTATTACTTATCTCATACAGCTCGCACACGGGGATCTTGGATATTCCTATATGTATCATGCATCCACGACCGATCTTATATTGAGTGCACTGCCCTGGACAATGCTGCTTATATTCACGTCATTTATCCTCTCTGCCGCTGTCGGGATCATACTTGGTGTGGAGAGTGCATGGAGACGAGACGGAAAAATCGATAGGATTCTACTTACTTCAATGCTATTGATCGATGGAATCCCGTCCCTTGTAATTGGTATCCTGTTTCTTATGGTATTTAGTTTGTACTTTGGATGGTTCCCATCCGCGGGTGCGATGACACCTTATTCGGATGCACAGGGTATTGCACACATCAGTGATGTCCTGATGCATCTGGTACTGCCGCTTGCAACACTTACACTGTCACAGATCCCTGGTGATTATCTCTTGATAAGAAACAGCATGGTACTAACGATATGTGAGCCATTTATACTCACGGCTCGTGCAAAAGGTCTTAATGAGCGCAAAATAAAATATTGTCATGCAGCAAGGAATGCGATCCTTCCTTTTTTCACGCGTATTGGTGTAAGAATTGCATTTGTGATAACAGGAGTGCTTTTTATCGAAACGATCTTTGCATATCCCGGACTCGGGCTTTTGACATATAAAGCAATATCGAATCATGACCTGCCACTTATTCAGGGGATTCTTACGGTCTCGGTACTTATTGTACTTCTGACCAATATTCTTGTTGACATATTTTACAAAAAGATTGATCCGAGGATTGAATATGCATTTTAGGTTTTTCAAGGAATTTTCAAGAAACAAGACAGGGATTACAGGGCTTGCAATACTGTTGTTCCTATTAACAGGAGCAATCCTTGCCCCTGTCCTTGCCCCCCATGATCCATGGGATTATTCTTTCATGTATTTACAGTCACCATCAATGGACCATCCGTTAGGAACCAACGACATAGGCTATGACATATTAAGCGAATTACTCTGGTCACTAAGGACATCGGTACTTTTTGGAGTCTCTGTTGCAGCCATCTCATGTACGATTGGTACTTTGATCGGGGTTTCTGCTGCACTGGTCGGCGGGACATACGATGCTATTGTCATGAGGATCGCAGATGCACTGCTTGCAATACCTTCGATCCTGGTTTTGGTTTTGATCGCAGCATACTTCAAGCCCTCTGTTTTCATTTTGATCATTACATTGTCACTTATCATATGGCCAACCGTTGCAAGAGGGATGCGTGCCCAAACGTTCTCACTTAAGACAAAACTCCATATAAAAGCGGCAAAGAATATGGGTGCATCGACATTCTATATCATGCACAAACATATCATACCAGAACTTTTTCCGCTTTATTCGATGGGGTTTGTTACAAAGGCAAGGATCGCAGTGTTCATGGAAGCGGGACTTTCATTTCTTGGAATATTCGACCCGACAACAAAAAGTCTTGGGATCATGATAAGTTATGCAACTCACTACCTGTATATGGATGTCTGGTTCAACTGGCTGCTGCCACCCGTTCTTTCACTCTCACTGATCATTATATCACTTGCTTTTATTTCATATGCAATAGAGGAGGTCTTTGACCCAAGACTCAGGAGTAATCATGACACTCAAATTTAAGGACTTAACTGTAAAATACACAATGTCCGGCACATTGAAAGATGGTGGTGCTGATACCAACATCAGCTCCAAAATCAACTCAAACACTGACACAAACACCAACACCAACACCATTACTGCTCTGGATAACATATCCCTTGAAATCAATCAGGGAGAGTGTGTTGCTGTAATAGGTGAGTCGGGTTCCGGCAAATCCACGCTTTCGCTTGCATCCATGAAACTGCTGGCTTCCAACGCCTTTATATCAGGACAGATATTCCTTGATAATGTCGATATTTCAGACCTGACTGATAAAGAGATGGAAAAGTTACGGTGGAACAAGATCTCCATTGTATTCCAGAATTATGGGGATGTATTGAATCCGGTTCACAGGATCATTGACCAGATTGCCGAACCATTGATCAAGAATGGGGAATCCCGTAGCGCTGCGCTGGAAAGGTCTAAAAAAATGCTTGATCACCTGAAGATCAAACCTGGTCGGGATATACTATTTCCACATCAGATAAGTGCAGGGGAGAGGCAGCGGGTGCTTATAGCAATGGCATTGATCACTGACCCGGATATTCTTGTGCTGGATGAACCGGTCGCATCAGTGGATGCGATTACTAAATCCTATCTTGCAAAGGTGATAAAAGAACAGGTAGATGCAGGGAAAGCGGTGCTCATGATCACCCACGATCTGTCTTTTGCACATCTTTGTTCTGATCGTATCGCTGTGCTCTATTCAGGTATGATCCTTGAATTACTGCCATCCCAAAAACTGCTGGATGCACCGCTCCATCCGTACACCCGTGCGCTTGTGCGCTCATTTCCGATGATGGAACGTGCTAAAGACCTTGCAGGTGTGAGGGGGGCTCCGCCATCAAAGACATCCGGTGCACCAATTGGATGTATTTTCCAGCAAAGGTGTACTCAGTCCATTGATGTATGTTCTCAAAAGCAGCCGCA
>DUIM01000174.1:0-870 GCA_013330355.1 Methanosarcinales archaeon | reverse complement strand
GGGGATGGGGATGGGGATGGAAGTTACGTTGTTTGCCACCGTGGCGGCATAGCAACTATGGTATGTGTAGAAAACATTTCAAAATCTTATGGAGATATTGAGGTTCTCAAGAATATTTCCATCACACTTGATGAAGGGGAAATACTTGCACTTGTGGGTGAGACCGGCTCAGGAAAGACCACACTTGCATATCTTACAGCAGGTACGATCAAGCCGGATAGTGGAAAGATTATCTTTCGGGGACAGGAAGTGGGAACGATTGAAAAAAAAGAGTTTTTCAGGAAAGTTGGTATTATTTACCAGTCACCTAAGGACTCGATCAGCCACAGGTTTAATGTTTTTGACGCGATCGCCGAACCTCTGCGGATACACGCTTTATTTGATGATAATGCGTTAAAGAGGATTAAGGATGTTTTGAATGAAGTGCAGTTGCCTGATGAAGATTATTTTATGCAAAAATATCCGCATGAACTTAGCGGTGGTGAATTGCAGCGTGTGGCTATAGCGCGTGCACTTATACTTGAGCCTGACCTGCTTATTGCAGATGAGTCTACGTCTTTCCTTGATCCGAGTGTCCAGGCAAAGATATTGAGACTTCTGCTTGACCTCCAGAATAACCGTGGTATTTCCATGTTATTTGTTATGCATGACATAGGGGTTGCACGCAAGGTTAGTGATAGGATCGCAGTTTTACATGACGGCAGGATCGTAGAGAACGGTCCGGCACATAGGGTTATTTCGAATCCGCAGCATCCGTACACGAAACTCCTGATCGATACGGTTAAAGGTAGTTGAGTTGAAAAAGGAATACCCATGATATTGTATTGGTTGCTATACTTCACACCTCCAAAAATTGAGCTTTTTCAAATC
>DUIM01000013.1 GCA_013330355.1 Methanosarcinales archaeon | reverse complement strand
CATGGAGGCAAAGCAGTTCGTCGAGAAACGCCTGGCAGACAACAACAACCAGATGCGATTGAGGACATACAAAAATACGGGACGCTACGGTAGGTACATTGGCGAAATTTTGCTGGAAGACTGCGAAATTTCACTTAATGAGGAACTTGTACAAAAAGGGTTTGCTGAGAAAGTGGACTAGCCGGGCTGGCTATTCCGAAAAGTCCTTTAGACCTGCTGACCATTGGACTTAACATGCGCGTTGCCGTATATTACAACAACAATGACGTGCGTCTCGAAGAGATGCCCGTGCCAGCCATTGGCCCGGAGGAAATGCTGGTCAGGGTGGAGGCCAGCGGCATCTGTGGCAGTGATGTCATGGAGTGGTACCGCATCATGCGTGCACCGCTGGTGCTGGGTCACGAGATAGCAGGCACGGTTGCCGAAGTGGGAAAGGACGTCAGTCGATATAAAGTGGGGGACCGTATCTTCGTATCCCACCATGTGCCGTGCAATACCTGCCGCTACTGCCTGGCCGGTCACCATACGGTCTGCGATACCCTGCGCAGCACCAATTTCGACCCGGGCGGCTTTGCCGAATATCTCAGGGTGCCTGCAATCAATGTAGACAGGGGCGTATTCCTGCTGAGCGAAGGTATGTCATTTGACCAGGGCGTGTTCATCGAACCCCTGGCCTGTGTGTACCGGGGACAGCGCCATGCAGGGATTAAGCCGGGTCAGAGTGTACTGGTCATAGGCAGTGGGATAACTGGCCTTTTGCATGTCAAACTGGCTGCGGCACTGGGTGCAGGCAGTATTTTTTCCACTGATATCAATCAGTACAGGCTGGATATGGCCTCAAAGTGCGGGGCGCAGGTCATTGATGCACAAGACAATGTGCCCGAACGCCTGCTGGAACTTAATGACGGCAGGCTGGCTGATGTGGTCATTATCTGTACCGGTGCCGTGCCTGCCATAACCCAGGCGCTGGCTTCGGTGGACCGGGGAGGTACCATCCTGTTCTTTGCTTCGCCTGAACCCGGAGTTTCAGTGCCACTGCCTGTATTTGACCTGTGGAAGAACGAGGTAAGTATTGTCAGCTCATACGGCGCCGGTCCACTGGATATTACGAAGGCCATTGAGCTGATACACACAGGCAGGGTGGAGGTAACGGATATGATCACTCACAGGTTCGGTCTGGCTGATGCCGGAGATGGGTTCAAACTGGTGGCCGGAGCCGGCGAATCTATGAAAGTGATAATTGAACCACACAAACCATTTTAATCATCCATATAAAAAAACGTCGAACAATATATTTTACACACCATTGAAATTATAAGTATGTACGTTGTAGGTATTAATACATGTGGAGCAAGATACTAAGCAAGTTTGAAAAACATCCTGCACAGGAAAAGGTCATCAAGCTCCTGTTAGAGCGGGGATTTCAGGTCAATGGGCAGGGGCGTGTGGTTTCAGGTAATATCGAATTGCCCCATACCCAGGTGGCCAGGGAGATTGGTGTTGACAGGAGAGTGGTGGATTCCACATGTGAGGTTATATTATCAGATGAGACCCTGACCAGCATATTCCAGAATGTATATACGATCCCTTTTTTAAGGGATGTGGCACCTGCATTAGGTCTTGGTGTCATTGTAATAACACCGGGCGATGCTTCCAGGACAGGTATACTTGGCCAGGTAGCCACAGCAGTGGCAGAATACGGTTTAAGTATCAGGCAAGCAGTTACTGAAGACCCGTTTTTGACAGAAAATCCGTTACTTACTATAATAACGGATGACAATATACCTGGCGACCTGATAGATGAACTAAAGAAAGTGCCCGGGGTAAAAGGGGTTACTATTTACTAAACACATGGTCACATAAACCGATCGGACTTTCAAAGATGTAGTTCAGCAAAACTAACCGAACCGTGTGCAAAAAAAAAGAAAAGTAAGGCTGGTTATTATCCAGCCTGTAGTAAAAGAAGTTATACCAGGTCTGCTTAACCGAACAGTGCGCCCAGTCCTTCCATTCCGCTCTCTTCAGCCTCTTCCTCTTCTTCAGCTGCGGCTTCTTCGACTGCTGCCGGGGCTTCCTCGACTGCTGCGGCAGGTGCTCCTGATGCTGCTCCGGCTGCCGGGGCTGCAAAAGCGGCTTTCTCGATAGCTTCCTGTATGTCGACGCCTTCAAGCGAAGCCACCAGGGCCTTCACTCTTGTTGCATCCACATCGACATCTGCGGCCTGCAAGATACCTGTTATTGCGTCTTCTGTTACGTCCTTACCTGCATTGTGCAGTAAAAGTGCTGCATAAACATATTCCATTTCTTATCACCTTTTATCAATTGTTGACTATAATTACTTCTTTGTTCATCATCCGAACAGGGCACCAAGTCCCTCTGCTACTGTTTCTTCAGTTTCTTCCAGAGTTCCTTCTTCTTCTACTTCTTCTGCTTCCCCGGCAGTCTCCTCCTTAGCAGGCTCGACCACAACCGGGCTCACTGCAGTCCCGGCACACATCTTTGTTTTCAGGTCGTCGTCAAGGGCTTCATCCGATACCAGACCTGCAATTGCCATTACATGACCCTGGGCTTTTAACAGCAATATGTCCATCACTCCAGGTTCATATATCACTGCATTCACTGCCAGATTCCTTGACTCGGATGCTGCCTTTGAAAGCAGTGCCTGAATGGTGGTCCTGGTCGGGTATGCCGAATTGACTGCCAGGTTGAACGCCTGGCTGGCTGCTGTTGTGAAGTCAAGTGATATCTTACCTTCATCAATAGCAAGCTTTGATGCATCGAACAACATACCGTCTTCGAAGGTGCCTCTTAAGACCAGGCCCAGTTCAAGTGGATATATATCAAGACGAGCCAGCATGGCTGCCAGATTTTGTGAGACAACTTCACCTTCCTTAGCAACCACTTTTGTTTCCCGTATGACCACTTTACCGCCTTCAATAGCTGCGGGAATACCTGCCGATTGCAGTTCACCTATAATGGGCCCGGGCGGGAAATTGGTTGGTCCTTTTTCAACAGTAATATCCCCGGGTGCCTTCATACCACTCTTGATAGGGGCTGGAGTTTTACTCGACTCGAGAAGCTTGAATAATTTGAACGAGTTATCATTTGAGAAAACTAAACCCGTTTCCTGGTCAAGATAATCCCCCAGGGGTTTAATTTCTTCAGAACTTTCATTCAATGCTCTTGTTATCAGTGAGTTCTTGCTGACCTTGATCAGCACTGAATCCCTGATACTTGAACGCATCTGCTGGAACTGCTTCGACGGCATTCCGTGGATACCCACCAGTCCAACTACCGGGTAATCCCTTATATTGGATTTAATAGACCTTATCTCATCTTTCTTCCACTTTGGTATGTGCATGCTGTGGTGTTCTAAATCCATTTAGATCACCTTCACTACAGGTCCCATTGTGGTCTTGACATAGATAGATTTGATATTCTGCTTGCCACTTGCCATCTTGTGCTCGATCCTGGATATGACTGACTCTATATTCTGGGCCAGTGCTTCAGCTTCCATATCCCTTCGTCCGACTGGAAGATGGAATGAAAGCCGATCCTTACTACGAACCCTGATTGCGTTTTGGGCTTTATTAACTATATTCTCAATGTTCTTATCAGGAGTCAACGGCTCGGGCATCTTACCTCTCGGTCCCAGGATCGGTCCCAATGCCTTGGCAATGGAAGGCATGTAAGCAACTTCTGATATGAAAAAATCAACATTATTGGCAAGTTCACGTGCCTTTGTCTTGTCGTCCCCCAGACTTTCAATTTCTTCCGGGTCTAATATCATCTCAGCGCCGGCACTTGTAGCCCTCTGAGCAATATCACCTTTAGCAAAAACAGCAATCCTGATAGATTTACCCAGACCGTTTGGAAGTATTATCTCTTCATCCACACGGTTCTCAGGCTTGCTCATATCAACATTTTTAAGGTTAATAGCAATGTCCACATTTTCTGAAAATTTGCGCTCTGGCGCCTGCTCAAGCGCCTGTTTTACTGATTCTAATATATCTTCAAATGTCATATAATCCTCCCGTAGTATTTGCCTCGTGCAAACGACCACTTGATCTTCTACGGTTATGTAAAGGAGTTCTTTATACTGTGGGATAAGTATTTTAATTTATCGGTTGTCAGGCATTAAGCTTCCAGCTTATCCCGGTACTTGCCTGCCTTTACCGCCTTTTGTGCTTCCCTTGGGTCCATGTCCTCTACAGTCACACCCATTGGTACACAGGAACCGATAATCTCATTAACAGCCGATTCAAAATTCCTGGACAGCAGGCCATCACGTTTCATCCTGGCAACCTTGGCTGCCTGTTCAATGGTCAGGTTACCTACATTCTCAGTTCCGGCATTACCCGAACCCTTCTCCAGCCCTAATTCCTTTAATATCAATGCAGAGGTAGGAGGAGTTCCAATCTCAATATTGTAATTCTTTTTATCATCAAAGATTATTTTCACCGGAACCTGCATTCCGTTAAAGTCCGCAGTTTTCTCATTGATACTATCCACAATTTCTTTGATATTCACGCCAAGCGGTCCCAGGGCAGGACCCAACGGGGGACCTGGATTTGCCTGTCCACCTGGTACTAATGCTTCTATTATATCTCCCATTTTTTATTCCTCTGGTTATTATTTGAATAAATTATCTTATTAATTCTATTCTTGCTCTTCTCGTTTCAGTACCCGTACATTGTCACCGCGAACAGTGATAGGGATCGGTACCATCGCCTCAAAGAGTTCCACTGTAATTTCTTCATGTGTTTCGTCTACTCTCTTGACCCTTGCTTTCTCACCCTTGAAAGGACCTGAGATCAGTTCGACTATACTTCCTTCCGTAATCCCTACGACAGCAGTCTTCGGGGTAAGGAAATGTTCAACCTCTTTAAGGGTGGATGCTCCCCGTATCAGACTACGGGCATGCGGCAGGGTCTGGATGGCCACTTCCACCATGTCTGGTGATTTTGCTTCTACCAGTATATATCCCTTCAACTCATCAGGTGCGAGTATGGCCGTGATATTAAGATGCTCTTTCTCTGCCATCATTGCGATGAGATTTGCTACCGAACGCTCCTGGTTGGCAGTGGTCTTTACCACATATATTTCAGTATCTCCGATTGTATCCTCATTCATGTGAAGGTTCACTTAGCCCCATGATGCATAGTTAATATAATAAACTTTGGTTGACGCATATCATTTTAGCATTTTAGGAATCTCAGTAAGGAAGAAATAGATAATAAATCCCATAACCCCTATAATTAAAATGCCTGCACCCGCTACTTTTGCAATTGTAATGAATTCTTCTCTTGTAGGTTTGCGGGTAAGCCTGAGTATGCGGGTGTATTCACTTAATTTTAACGGTATCATCGGTGTCTTTACAGGTTCTTTTGCCAATAGATTTCACATCCCATATATGGAACAATTACTGTATCGTTTAGATAAAAACAAGCCCAAAGTATGATTAAATATTAAAATACCTTTCGATTGACAGAAATTTCCTGCCAATCGAAACATGTAATTATTTCACAAAATCAATGCCGTAACGACTGGTAATGTTCCTTGCGTTGCCTTTACCATATATCTGTGCAGATTTCACGCCTGTTACCACAAGCATGGTACGGATGGAATGTTCAAGTCCGGGATCGATCTGGGCACCCCAGATCAACCTAGCTTCAGGATCGATCTTAGAGTAGACCTCCTCAACCACACTCTCGGCTTCAGCTATGGTCATATCGGGTCCGCCAACAACATTGACAAGTGCTGATGTCGCACCTGATATATCAACATCCAACAGGGGACTACGCAGTGCCTTTTGTACAGATTCGGCAGCTTTATCCTCGTTGTCAGACTCGCCCAGCCCGATCATAGCAACTCCGCCCTTTTGCATTACTGTTCTCACATCTGCAAAGTCCAGGTTGACCAGTCCGGGCTTGGTAATTAGTTCGGTAATGCCCTTTACAGCACGCATCAACACTTCATCCGATACCTTGAATGCGGCCTGCAAAGGCAACCTTGGAACCACCTCAAGGAGCTTGTCATTTGGAACTACGATGACCGTATCTGCCACGTCACGAAGGCGTTCAAGACCTGCTTCGGCATTATTGCGCCTGATTGCCCCTTCAACACTAAACGGCAGTGTGACCACAGCTATTGTCAGTGCACCCTCTGCCCTTGCAGCTTCTGCTACAATAGGTGCCGACCCCGTCCCGGTACCACCGCCCAATCCGCAAGTGATAAAAACCATGTCAGCCCCTTCGACGGCTGAGCGTATTTCATTATCGCTTTCCTTTGCAGCATCCTCTCCGATCTGCGGCAGGCTGCCTGCACCCAGTCCCCGGGTCTTCTTCTGGCCGATCAATATCTTGCGTTGTACCTTAACATGTAAAAGATGCTGGGCATCTGTATTCAAAGCATAGAGTTCTGCCCCGGTTATACCCTCTTCGGTCATCCTCTGGATGGTATTTGAACCACCGCCTCCACAACCGACCACGCGGATATTCGTCTTTAATTGTTGAAGAACCTCTTCCAGTTCCGCATCAGTCTGGCCTAGTTCGACCATTGGTTTCATGGCCTTTGTCCTTCCTTCCATATCCGCCCGCGTGATTGCCTCTTTAATGATGGACTCCATCCTTTCATCCCTCAATTTCATTTATCAGTATATATATTTTTAACATGTATAGGTTTTTCAACAATTTCATATACCATTTCCGGCTTTACTGTCCTGTCATCAACAGTTACTGTCTCTCCCCTTGCCAATGCACCGAACAAAGGCCCGGATGTAATCCCAAGTTCCCTGGCAAGCGCCGGACTGAATTTACTTGTGATGAGGAAGAGTATCCCCTCATCCTTTTCATATCGTATGTCGTAGTGTTCTTTTAGTATATTAATGCATTCATTTGTGAGTTCTTCTGCAACAAGACGGGCGCAATCGTCGTCGATTCCAATAATAGTATGGGAAAAAGATCCGTTTGTGTGTTCCAGATAAGCAATACTATATGTATCAAGGAAATCCTGGAGTTTTGTCCTGTCAACTTTTTCAACTTCACGCAATAGTTCAGGGCTTATAGTAGCCACTTTCACCTTTGGACAAACACAACTCTTACAGGCCGTCTTTAGGTCAGATTTGATACTTTCCGTGATCTTTGTCTTTCCTTGAGGACAGATATCCTTCATCTTTTTCCTTAATTCCAGGCAGAACTGCCACGGTACCCCGTCCATTTCCCTGATATCGCTCTCCCGCAATACATCATACCCTAAACCTTCGATGATTTCAATAAGACGGTTACGCTGCCTGGCATTCATGGATTTACGGTCCAGGTATGCGATATCCCCGCATGACCGGTCAAATGCCTGTCTTACGAGTGTTTCGTCCAGGTCGTCCAGCTTATATGTAGGAAAAATATGGCCGAACGCCACACTGGTCTCCTCTATCAACCTGGTCTGCCTGGGTGCATAATGGTTGCCTCCAAAACCAACAGCTACAGGTACATTTTCATTGTCGAGCATAAGTATTGCATTTGCCACAATGCGACCCGCTACAGGGTCTACCCATTCCTGCCCTGAACTGCCTATTTCCACGAATATAGAAGGCGTACTCAGATCACTGGGACCGTGGTGGGTGCTCTCAAGTGTAACCTCGAAATCCTCATTCTTTGCCAGTGTCTTTAGATTCAGGTAGATGGAACGCATCGCCTGGGGGGCGGCAACAGCCAGTTCCATTGGATGCCCGCCAAACTTTGCCTCTTTCGTATTGCCAGTTGGATGCACGGTAAGTATTTGTCTCCCGTCCTTACTGCGGTGCCTGGAAGCAAATATAATAATATCCGAATACAATCCACATGCTTCCAGTTGCATGTCCAGCCCGTCTTGGTAGATATGCAGTCCTTCTATCTCCACCAGCCTGAATCTCTTGAACTCAAAGGCTGCAATTACCTTTTCACAATCTATTTTTATTGGGTCCCAGTCCCTGATCTGCTTCAGCATGTCCTTAATATTCTGGCTGGCAGGGTCCTCGTTAGAAATGATTATGGTTACTTTTTCTTTTTCAGTCTTTATTGATGATATTCCGGATACACCACCTTTTAATGGGATGACAATTAAATGTGGTATAAGGTATATTAACATTTTTCAATTAAAAAAGTTACACAATAAAATATATATGTCATTATCTATTTTAATTTTGAGTGTATGAACAGAATATTTGTTGGATCTGAACCAGATAGCTCGGAAATCGAAGGATTGAGGTTCGATTTGAGTTGGAATGTAACATAAATTTGATCGTGGAAATGCCTGTGTATGTATATGTAATCGAAGTTTTCAGGCTAAGCAAGCGATATTGAGTGATGGGCGTGTGTGTTATAGAATAACCCCTCATAAGGGAAACGCATCATCAGGTCGTATTCAAGCCAGGGGTCCGCAACTACCCCTCCAGAATCCTGCCCACATACTTGACAGCAACACATACGCCATCGCACACCCCGCACCCGTCACACTGCTCCG
>DUIM01000030.1 GCA_013330355.1 Methanosarcinales archaeon | reverse complement strand
TTCCCAAACTTAAAAATGTTTCGGCCACAACGAACGGTGTGCTGTTATCCAAAAGAGCCAAAGGGCTAAAGGCAGCCGGACTTGACAGGGTTAATATCAGCCTTGATACACTTAACCCTGATACCTATGCAGGTATATGCCGGTGCAACAGTAACGTCCATCAGCAGGTGCTGGACGGAGTACATGCTGCAGTGGATGCAGGGTTAACCCCGATTAAATTGAATATGGTGATGCTGGAAGGTGTCAATTCCGGTGAACTTAATGACATGATATCTTTTGTAAAGAAATTCGACGGGAACGTGATCCTGCAGATAATAGAACCCATGGACTTTAGCAATAACGGATTGCTTATGGAAATGGATATCATTACAAAAGAACTGGAATCCAGGGCAACATCCGTGATTGAACGCAAGATGCACCGCCGGAAGAAATACATGGTGGAAGGTGCCGAAATCGAACTCGTGAAGCCAATTGATAATTCAGTGTTCTGTGCCAACTGCAACCGGCTGAGGGTGACATCTGATGGTAAACTAAAGCCCTGCCTGCTGAGAAATGACAACCTTGTAGATGTAAGCCATGCCACTGACAGTGAGTTTGAAGCTTTGTTCTCTAAAGCAATGAAAAATCGTGAACCATTCTATAAAGGCCAGCCTCAGGACGTCAGTACATAAAGTATGCTTGACGTAATAAAGGTCTCGATTATGGCTGCAATGAACAATAACGGGACGATTACCGTGACAAAGAACTTTATGGCACTGAACAGTTCATATTTGAACCTGATCTCTTTTTCATTTATATTAAATATTTTCTGAAATGCAAGAACCCCCAGTCTCAGGCCTATGCTGGCACTAATAAATATCATGGGCAGTTCAATGATACCATGGGGCAACAAGGCAGACAGTACCACAAATATGCCATACTCCTGTACTGAACTGAAGACCACTACACCAATGAAAAAACCGTTGACCAGAATGAAGATGACGGGCCAGATGCCAAACAATGTACCAAGCAGCATAGCAACAAAACTGTTCAATGTATTGTTTGCGAAAATAAACAACATGATCATTATGGGTGATTCTTCTGCGATCCAGCCGTATGTTTCCTCGAATTGCCCCATAAGCTCGTCAATGATACTTGGGTCTAAGTATCCTGATATATATCCTGCTGCCGTTGCAAGCAGGAACAGGGTAATAATAACAAAAAGGTAAGGGCGCAGTGGAATCAGGTATGCCATTGCCTCAGTGACAAAACCTTTCCTGTCGCTGTAATAATACTGTTCGTTTTGGTTCATATTCCAAGTACCATCCTTACAGTATTCCGTGTGGCAGGTGCCAGACCCAGTACTATGATAGTCAGTTTCAATACATCTTTCAGATGCATGGAATCTTCATCATCGTTAAACTGGGTTTCAAGAATATAGATCACCGGTATAAAGACCATGAGTTTTAAAGGAAACATGATGCTGGATGTGCCTGCCAGGTCAATAAGAAACGTAGGTACCACATGTTTTTCAGTGTAATCAAGAAATTTCATACCATAGAAAGTTGATGAAGCATCCAATAGGTGCACAAATAAAATACTAATATTGATACGTTGGGTGAATATTGTATGTCCGGTAACTTTTGCCACCATATATATCAGCATTGTAAGCCCGGTCCCAATTAAGAATATTACAATCAAAGCTGCCGGATTTGTGATTCGTAATAATGATAACAAAATCCCCAGATTGACAAGTGTCCAGAGTATTCCTGCTGCACCGAAGGCAGTTTTCCAGTCATTTACTATTCCTAAACGTTGCAGCTTAATAGATATGATAAGCAAAACCACTGTGATCACGAACATCAGTACATAAATAAAAGGAGTTATCAACAGATATTGAAGGGATGAACTGAACAATTGAGCTTCGTCATTGTAATCCTGAATTACCCTCAGGGTTGAACCTGCAAAAATAAAAGGAATGATGACCTTAATGAACTTCCAATCAGCCTTGATGTTGAGTTTCATAAGTAATTTTGCCACAAAAAATATACTTATGCCCAATATTATGGCCCATGTTACTGTATTTACTGGATTATAGCCTGAATTTCCTTCGATAGGAAACCAATAATATTGATTAATAAAATCCTGTAACACCTGGAAAGTCCCCATGTTTTATAACCTCTTAAGATATTATATGGTATGTATCACATGAACGAATCAAATTCGGATAATTTTAAATCAAGATGGATGCTGTTGCCCAGGAATGTGGTTGTAGGTAACGGAGTGATCAATGATATTGATAATGTTTGCAACGCTCTTAAGCTTAATGGGAATGCGTTAATTGTCAGCGGACCCACTACGATCAACAGGGCTGGCAGTACTGTCGCTCAGGTACTCGAGGATAACGGATGCGATGTCCATTCGGTAATTGTGTATAAACCCGAGATGGATGAAGTGGAAAAAGTGGAGCAACTCATATCCGAGATCGATGACAGTACAGGTGTTTTTTTATTGGGTGTGGGTGGGGGCAAGACTATTGATATTGCCAAACTGGCATCGGGAAAGACAGGTAACCAATTTCTCAGCGTTCCTACTGCGGCTTCACACGACGGTATTGTATCCTCAAGAGCATCGATAACCCATAATGGAGAGACAGTATCGGTGGAGGCAGAACCTCCGGTTGCAGTAGTGGCCGATACACAGGTTATTGCAGACGCACCTTTCAGGCTACTGGCTGCAGGCTGTGGTGATATTATTTCCAAATGCACTGCGGTCAGGGATTGGGAACTGGCTCACCGTCTGAAGAATGTAAAGATCAGTGAGTATGCCTCACACCTGTCCATGATGACAGCAAAGATCATGATGGACTCGGCCGAATCGATCAGGCCCGGTCTGCCTGAATCCGCACGAACAGTAGTCAAGGCACTGGTGGCAAGCGGTGTTGCGATGAGCATTGCAGGGTCGTCCCGGCCGGCCAGCGGTTCTGAGCATAAGTTCAGTCATGCACTGAACCAGGTAGCTAAAGAGCCTGCACTGCACGGGGAACAGTGTGGAGTCGGTTCAATAATGATGATGTACCTGCACGGTGGCGACTGGCAGGGGATCAGTCGTACATTAAAGACCATTGGTGCACCAACCAGTGCAGAAGAACTTGGTATCGACCCCGAACATATTATAGAAGCTTTGATGAAAGCCCATACTATCAGGCCAAAACGTTACACCATACTTGGTACGGGATTGACAGAAGGGGCAGCAAGAAGGCTTGCAAAGATCACAGGTGTTGTAGAATAATATTCAGTAATTTACAAAATACTAAAATACATTATTACTTATTAATGACAATTAAAGCAAAACAGGAGAATGAAGTATGGATGAAGATACTATTGTGACACTTATTGGCGTAAGAATGGCAAAACCAGGCGTAGAATTCATATTCAAAGGTAAAAGCAAGGATTGTGATGGATGTAATCTCAAGAGCACATGTCTGAACCTGGAGGAAGAAGGCCATTATAAGATAGTTGGTATCAGGAATGCAGCACCTCTTGATTGTTCAATACATGACGGTGGTGTGCAGGCTGTGGATGTGGTTGAGGTACCATGGAAGGTATTTATCGAAAGCAGTAAGGCTTACGAGGGGTCGACCATCACGTATGAACCTGTTGACTGTGATGAGAGGGACTGTGAGATGTTTGAAATATGCCAGCATCCAGGTCCGGTACCGGCACGAAAATACAAGATTCTGAAAATTGCGGGCGAACCGGATGGTGAATGCTTAAGGGATATGTCCTTTAAGGTAGTGGAAATGAAATAATGATCCATCGATAATTATAAGCATATCCGGTCCAATGTTGGACGACAAGATCAGGATGAATATAATTAATTGATCATATTATTGAAGATCGGAGGATAAAAAATGGGTAAAACCGGTTCAATCGAATGGGGCAGAATTAAGGGCAGAAAGGGAAAAATCAGACAGGTTGAAAAAAGCAATCTGGAATACAAGCGCCCTGGTCCTGCACAGCGGTATAATTCAGCAGGTACAAAACGCAGACGGTTCAAGCGTTCTGAAAAAGCAGTCCAGAAATAATCATTAATGAATTGCGCATAAAATAAGCGTAATACCTTTTTTATTATTCGTGAAGTAGAATTGTATGTGGTTCAGGAAATCCGCTTAGCAGCAAGGATTTCCTTGCTGTATTCCTTGCTGTTTATAATTCAATATGTTTTTCAACGTATAGAAAAGTATATACTTTCATGCAGGCTTAGAAAATACGAACGAAGTGAGCATTTTCTTAACCTTCAGGATAGACATAGTCATTAACTACCACCGGACTTAATACAATGAACGACACCGCAAAACCCCTGATGGTTCTGGGAACAGGCTCACATGTCGGCAAGAGCATAGTAGTTACAGCCCTTTGTCGTATATTTGCCGAACAGGGCTTCAATGTGGCACCTTTCAAAGCCCAGAACATGAGCCTCAATTCCTGGATAACTGACAACGGCGACGAGATAGGCATAGCCCAGGCTATCCAGGCAAAAGCATGCGGCATTCCACCCACAGCAGACATGAACCCCATACTGCTAAAACCCAAAGGTGACCGCCAGTCCCAGGTAATCATAATGGGCAGGCCGTATGCAGACCGTACAGCCGGTGACTATTACGAATCTATTGAAGACATGATGAAGGTTGTCGAGCGTGCATATAGCAGTCTGGCCGTAGAGCATGATATCATTGTGATCGAAGGTGCAGGGGGTGCCGCCGAGATAAACCTGTACGACAGGGACGTGGTCAATATCGGCACTGCCAGGCTGCTTAATCCTCCCATTATCCTTGTTGGTGACATCGAGCGGGGCGGTGTGTTCGCCAGCATTTACGGGACAATGAAACTACTACCTGACGACATCGCACCGCTGGTTCGGGGCATCATAATCAATAAATTCAGGGGCGACCCTGCAATACTGGAACCAGGTCTCAGGGAACTGGAAAAACTGACCGGTGTGCCCGTTCTGGGTGTCATACCGTATACCGAACTATCCATACCTTCAGAGGATTCTGTCTCGATCGCAGACAAGAAACAGTCATACTGCAGCGACAACGGCCTTGTGGATATTGCAGTCATAAGGTTGCCAAGGATATCTAATTTCACAGACTTTGAGCCCCTGGAACAGTTGTCGAACATAAGGTACGTTGAGCCGGGTGACGACCTTGGACAGCCCGATGCACTGATATTACCAGGCACCAAGAACACCATTGATGACCTGAAAGTACTGCAAGATAGCGGCACTGATACCCGTATTCTCGAACTTGCACACGCGGGCATCCCGGTAATCGGGATTTGTGGCGGCTACCAGATGATGGGCAAGACCATTACTGACAGCGGAATCGAGGGGAGCGGCGGGAGTGCAGCCAGTGTGGACGGACTTGGGCTGCTTGATATTTCCACGGATTTTTCAAAATATGAAAAACAAACAAATCGGACAAGTAAAACCGTAACAGGTACAGGTCCCATCCTGGGCAGCATCAACAAACAGCAAGTAGACGGTTACGAGATACACATGGGTATGTCCAGACTACATAGTAACACACCGGCCTTCGGTGACGACGGTTGTGTCGATCTGACCGGATTAGTGTGGGGGACATACATGCACGGCCTATTCGAGAATGAGAACTTGAGGGATGCATTCCTGGAGTATCTCTATGCCAGTAGCGGATTAAAGTACAGCAGCATAAAGGACAGGATCACATATACAGACCCCTACAACCAACTGTCACAGCATTTTCTGGCACATGTGGATATGGAAGCCATCGAAGGCATGTTAGGCTCGTCGAAGGCATAGTAGGGAAGGTATGGCAGCTGGTTAGATATCGTTTACCAGGCATGCAACCGCGTACGCAGGGAATACTTTTGAGATATCCCTGCCATATTCTTCGGATAGCAGGGTGCAGGCAAGTCCGGAATGCTTCGCAGCATCGCGTACTATAAACTCACCCAGTCCTGCTCCCACTACAGTATTAATGTCGTGTTGTGATGCCAGTATTTCCAGTGCCTCTGCCAGTTCATCCCTCTGGTGGTCATAAACCTGCCTGGCGATATCCATAATCTCATCAGGATCCAGTTCTGTGGTATCTGCGCACACTACCCTGGCCAGGCGTCTTGCAGCATCTTCGGGGGTCTTTCCTGTGGTATCTGCTGTTTCGCAGGTGTAATCCTCCTGGCTGATATTTCCCAGCAGCAGGTTGGCGTCTGCGGTCTGGGCGAAAAGCTCTGAAGATAATCTGTATTTGTTGCCGCCCAATTCGATTAGCTCCACCAGGGCAGCAATATTAGTACGGAGTATGCCCCTGTATAATAGTTCATGGCGCCCAAGGCGCTGGAAGTCTGTCGTACCAGCCAGGGGATGACCGTGCTTTACCGGAATGAGGTCGGTAGTTGTGCTGCCCACATCTGCAAATATGCAATCACGCCCTTTACCGGCCAGCAGGGCTGAAGCGGTCCAGTTGGCTGCGGCCAGTGACCTGATATCGCCTCCTGAATCTATGAACTCGCCTCTGTTATTCAGGTATAGTGCGCCAGGGAATATGGCATCTATGGCATCCATGATGAAACTGACACCTTGTTCCTTATCTGTAAAACAATCTGCCAGCTCACCTGTCATGACCACTCCGACTTTTGCGGGCCTGATGCCGTGTATGATCTCCCCTAATACTTCGGGCAGGCGGGTATCTTTCCACAGGGGAATATAATGTAGTTCAGTGATCTGGCCGTCATGTGAAGCTATTTTGGTATTGGCACCGCCGATGTCGATGCCAATGACAGGACCGTTCGGGTTCATACATATCCCAATTATTTAATAGATGTTAATTATTACCAATTGTGCCGGGCACATCCGGGAGCAGGGATAAAACTCATCTTACCT
>DUIM01000042.1 GCA_013330355.1 Methanosarcinales archaeon | reverse complement strand
AACAATACAGTGGAAGAGATGTCAAAAAGGATGTACCGGTAAACCTGATAGGAAAATCCATATTTTTGCATAATCCCGACCATTTCAATAGTCTTGGCGGCATCATCTATATCGTTTGCTCTTTGTATATCGATTTGGACGTTCCTGTAAATCATTACCTGCCAGTCATTGAGCCTGGACTTTACACATCTTTTATCTCATAATCGTTAGTTTCTGCAATATCTTGTATGATTTCTTCAGACTCTACTTCTTTTGCTATTGATCATTTGATACATTGGTTGCCTTTTACCACACGCATATAAAATATGTCAAACGTTAGTGAATCTAACTATAATATGCAAATTCCAGTACTGTTTGAAAAATTATGATTTTGGTAAATCAGGAAATAATAATAAGTCTCTGGAAGTCTATCGATAGAATTAATATCATTTCAGGATGTATGAATAAATATTCGCAATATCTATATGGGGATAAATAAAAATGGCAAGGGATTCTGTCGGAGTTATCTTCGGCAAGACAGGAACTCATGATTTCAGGTTTGCTGTACCGGATAGCACTCTGGTTAAGCGTACCGATTATGTAAAGGTCTGGCATGAAAGTGATGGCTGGACACTGGCACAGGTCATGTCAATGACCCGCAGCAGTGATGATTTTAAACTGGACCAGGCCGCCGATGCTGCAGGAGGCGCAAATATGGAGAGCCCGGAAAGTAAACTGGTGGCCGAAGCCATGGTGATCGGGGGGCGTGACCAGAGCGGACTGTTGAGGTCACCCAGGACCCCGTTCTCACCCGGGGATAAGGTGTTTATAGCAGACCATGACCTGATACGTAACATCCTGGGCCTGTCCCATGGTGAGGTGAATATGGGGCTGCTGGAAGGCCATGACATTAAAGTATCTCTTGAAATGAACAGCCTCATCCAGAAACACTGTAGTATCCTCGCCAAAACCGGTAGCGGTAAATCATATACGGCAGGTGTCATCCTGGAGGAGATACTGGAACGTGATATTCCACTGCTTATCATTGACCCTCACGGTGAATACAGTTCACTGAAAGAACCGGGCACTGATGATGCCAGGGACCTGTACAACAAATTCGACATATCTCCCAGGGGGTATGGGTCACAGGTCACAGTGTATACGCCTGCAAATAAAGTGCTGAACAAAGATGCTGATAAGGTGTTTAGACTGGATGGCATGAACCTGAGTGCAAAGGACCTGATGCAGATTCTTCCGGATGAAAAATCCAATAACCAGCAAGGACTGCTGTACGAGGCTATTTCCACGATCAAAGCAGAAAAGGAGTTTTATGCCCTGGATGATATCATATTCGAGGTTGGGAACAACAAAAGTAAACTTAAATGGAATGTTATTTCATCCCTGGAATCCCTGCGCGAGTCTGATATCCTTTCTGACCACCCTACTACTATCGAAGAGCTGTTCACTCCGGGACAGGCATCTATTATCGATATGAAGGGAGTATCCCCCCAGCTCCAGGGTATGTTAGTGGCAAAGCTGTGCAGCGATCTGTTCGAAGCCAGGAAGATGGGAGGGGTCCCGCCGGGTATGCTGGTGATAGAGGAGGCACATAATTTCTGTCCTGAAAGGGGTTTTGATAAGACTGTAAGTACTGAGATTTTACGTACAATCGCTTCGGAAGGCCGCAAGTTCGGGCTGGGTCTGATGGTTATCAGCCAGCGGCCTGCACGTATCGATAAGAATGTGCTGAGCCAGTGCAATACCCAGATCATCATGAAGGTGACGAATCCAAATGACCTTAAGGCCATCAGCAAGGGGCTGGAAGGTATCAACAGCGAAGTGGAAGAGGAACTGAAGAGACTGCCGCCCGGGGTGGCCATGCTGGTGTCGAACGATATCGAACGCCCTGTGCTGGTAGATATCAGGGTGCGCAAGAGCAAACATGGCGGGGAGTCTGTGACTATATCAAGACCGGCCGCCGATCGTCATCGAGCACCGGCAAAGCCATCCGGGACTACACCAGAACAGGACCCCGTCCCGGCTCCACGTAAGGAAAAACCGGCCCAAAAACGGGAAAGCGGCGGGTTGTTCAAAAAGGTTTTCGGGTCAGGGAAATGAAAACAGGAAAATCCTCCATCGGTCGGGGCAACTTGAATACTTAGGTAACCATAAAAAACGAGAATCAAAGATTGAATAAACCGCCTGTATCTGATACAGACGATATAATATTCAATCATCATTCTCAAGGACATCTATCCGGGACATAATATCCTTGGCCTTTTCCTTGTAATTGTCCCTGATGTCGTTATACTCGTCCTTGGATATGATACCACTTACATGGTCTTCATCAAGTTTAAGAAGAACATTAAATATTGCCTGCTTAGCGGTTTTAAGTTCTTCAAGACTGAGATTCTTAATGTCATTTATTTCAAGAGGCGATTGCCTGGATGTTTCTTCTTCAACTTCATCCTCTTCTGCTTCCGGGTCCTCTTCTATTCCCCCCTCATATTCATCATCATCGGCTTCCGGATCATCTTCTATATCTTCCTCTTCCTCGAATTCTTCCTCTTCCAGGTATATCTCTTCATCCTGTTTTTTTGGCAGGACACTTCCCAGTTTTCCTTCCAGTCCTTTGATTGCCAGACTCTTACCTCTCAGTACCACATAACCGATCACTACAATAATAACAAGCAGGATGATCAGGTACAAGGTAATATCAGACCCGGCCGGATTTGATTTACTTAACTCGAATGAAATATCAACAAACAGAGGCTGGTCCCAATAATAAGTCTCTAAATTCCCACTTTCTTCGAAAAAATCAGCTGTTATTATACTTCCATCATTATTCAGTACAGTAGTCTTCATCCCATCAGATTTTACCAGTTTGACAACCAGGGCTGGCATGCCAGTGATGGGCATGTAAATATAATTAACATTTGTCGGATATTTCAATTTCTTTGTAAAGGTAACCGATTCGGTCGTTTTCCCTGTTGGTTCTGCCGGAACCATATATTCAATCTGGTACATGGGAGCCATACCGATTCCTGACAGTATGATATCATTCCATCCTACAACATTTTCACTGACCTGGAAGGCCTCTATTGTGTTTTTACCTCCACTCGCTGCCATCTCCATCTTTGCCACAGCAACATTAAAGGCACCATCCTGTACGTAGGTATAAACAGGCCCTGAATAGTTCTCTGTCCCGAGGTTCTTGTATATTATGGTTTCGACTACCCTTAAGTATCCGGGATAGGTTACCTGGTCAACCTCAATAAGATGTTGTATAATTACAACATTTGCTCTGTATGAAGATACTGCGGCTTCCGGAGTCGAAGTATTATTGCTTCCATTAATAGCCATGTCCGGATAGGCTGATGCTGCCGATAATGAGAATAATAGTGCCAGAATGACAAATGCACTGATGAATAAAACTGAATTTCGTGTTAACATTGAGTTGTACGTCCTTTTTTCATTAAAATGAATATCCCTTGCAATATTATTTTGTGCCACACATATTATACGCCTATTATAAAATATTAACTTACTGAAAACCAGTCCGAAAAATCCGGGATGCATGGGGATTTGCCTGTCAGGTAAGGC
>DUIM01000069.1:706-2649 GCA_013330355.1 Methanosarcinales archaeon | reverse complement strand
TGCAAACCATAACAATAAGCGCCAAAGGACAGGTAGTAATACCTGCCAGCATAAGGAAAAAGTTCAACCTGATACAAGGGGAAAAACTTGCCATCATGGAAGAAGAAGGTTATATCAAAATGATACCCCCGGCGGACCTTACTTCGCTTTGCGGAGCATGGTCTGACCTTGATACCAAAACCATAAGAAAGCAGATAGAAGACATGCGCAAAGAGGAACGATACTGATGATCAGGATTCTGATCGACACCATGCACATAGCTGATATCCTGATAGACGACTCATATATTGAACTTGCCAAAGCATTGCAGAATAAAAAAATAACAGGCCTGGTCTCAGTAGTCACACTCACAGAATTAATCAAAATTCGTGGTAAGAAAGATAATAAACAAATGCACAGCGATCTCAACAATCTTATCGCCTCCAATCTGGTCTTTGTGGACGTAAGCGACACGATCGCCATACGTGCCGGCGAATTGCGCCTGAAATATGACATTCCCACTATTGATTCAATCATTGCAGCCACAGGCATAGTCAATAATGTCAAGCACATTCTAACAGACGATGATCACTTCAAACCGCTGAAAAACACGATCAAACCTATTGATTTGAAAAATGCCCTGGAACTTGCCTTAAAATAAAGAATATGATGAACATCTCAGAAAAGAGCTTTGAACAGACCATCGAATATATGCTCATCGCAGTTTTACCAGCCAAAGAAGGGTCAATCAGCGAAATTACCCCCAATCTTCATCAATTTCATCCCTGGCGTCTGCTTGACACCCTCGTCGCACACATTATTCAAGGTCACATCCGCATACCTACTCCCCGCAGACTGGACTGCGGGCAGGCACACCAAACACCCCCGTAGGCATGACAGCAGGCGATAGCCTCTAAGAGTACCGAAAATCCAAGCCCTCATTGCTACTAACTCAAGCATAATCCTAAGCAGTGCAACCGCCACTCCGAACACTAGCGAGCCCTTTGATGGCGTCTGGTCAGTGGATGAGGGGTCGGTTGTGGGGATAACATTAAAACCTGAACACTGTTCGTCAATTATGTGGGGGTTGACGATGATGAATTGTATTTTTCTAATATCGTAAAATGATTGATCATCCGGAATAAATCAAAAAGCTACGGCCTGCATTCCAATACAATTAAATAATGTGGGCCTTTGATGAAGTAACATGGCACAACTCGGAGTCGCTTTTATCAGGGGCCTGAACATGTTCGGCCAGAACCGAATAACAGTGGAGGAGATGCGAAGCCTGTTGATAGAAATCGAAGATGATAGCCTGCATATCATAGACCTTTACAGAGCAGATAACATAATCTTTGAGAAGACCGGAATCCACTATGCAGAGGTAGGACTGCGGATACAGGCAGTACTATACCACCATTTTGGAAAAGAGATAATGGTAACCACACGCTCGTCCAATACACTGAACGGACTTATGAATAAAATATATGGGCAGGATTACCAGAACTTGTAATCGATCCCGAACTCGGGCAGTCGCTCCTTTGCAGCCTCACGCTTCTTTTGGTGGTCGGTCAGGAATTCTTCCATGAGACCCGCAGCCCGTTTCTTGCAGGTTCCGCACATCAGGTCCCCTGACATACAATCTTTCCTGATCTCCAGCACCTCGTTATCGTCCTCGACCAGATGGTACAGCATCAGTTCATACACCGTACATTCATCAGGCACTCCGCCGTGCTCCTTTTGCTCTTCCAGTGTCACCCGGCCTCCTGTCCTGGCGCGCATGATCTTCTTTGCAGCTGATTTTGGCTCTTCGGTAAGTGCGATGATGCTGTCCGGGATGCTGCTGCTCATCTTGCCGCCCTGCAGCCCTGTCATGAATTTGTGGTACGTAGATGCCGGCGGCATGAAGGCATAGCCTCCAACCAGCAGTTCAACGTCCCTGACCGCATCCTGCACATGTTCCA
>DUIM01000069.1:0-314 GCA_013330355.1 Methanosarcinales archaeon | reverse complement strand
CAGGGTCCTGAATGCTTTTTCAGGTGCCGATTTGGAGTATACCTTAACTACACCATCAGTCTGGAATACATGGAACATGTTCACCTTATCTGCCAGTCCCCTGGTCAGCCTGATATGTGGGTCCTGGTCCGCACCCACTGGTATGACGACCGGGCGTGGCCCTCCTAACTCCTGGAGTTGGGGGTGCAGGATATCGGCACTCTGCATCGTGGCCGAGACCATATGTGCTATATTGGTCTCGCCGTTAAATCCATAGATGGCGCTCAGTTCCGAAAAATTGGCCTTGACACCGAGTTCAAAGGCCAGGTCGCGCA
>DUIM01000028.1:1632-4932 GCA_013330355.1 Methanosarcinales archaeon | reverse complement strand
GAGTTAAGTTTCCATGAGTTCAAGACACAACAAGCAGTGATGGAGCTTCTGGAAGAGATCGGGCTTGAGGGGGAATGTATTGCTAACACGGGTGTCACTGCCACAATACAGGGCAGCGGTCCAGGGAAATGCATCGCACTACGTACGGATATGGACGGACTTGAGATGATCGAGGCGCCGACACAGTTTAACAGTGAATATATTTCACAGCACCAGGGCTTTATGCATTCCTGCGGGCACGATGCCCACATGGCAATGGTGCTGGGGGCTGCCAGGCTTCTTATACGGCAAAAGGATAATTTTCCTGGTTCTGTCAAATTGATATTCCAGCCCGCCGAGGAGCAGCCTCCAGGGGGCGCACTTGATGTTATCAGGGACGGCGGCCTGGATGGTGTGGATGCAATAGTGGGACTGCATGTTTTAAGCCAGATTGATTCGGGTGAGATAAAGTTCAGGCCCGGGCCGTTTTTAGCCACATCAAATGTCATAAAAATAAAGATTACAGGCAAGGGCGGGCATCATCTCAACCCGGAGCTTGTTATTGACCCGATAGCAATTGCTGCCGGGTTTATTGGCTGTATCTGTGATAGGATCGGGATGAAGATGCCGCAAGACAGGTTCATTTTAGGTATTGGTAAGATAGCTGGTGGGTCCCAGTTCAACAGGACACCTGATGAAGTCGAAGTGTTGGGCAGTTTTCGTACCTTTGACAACAGGGATACACAGGATATAGAGAATATTATACGACAGGTACTTGATGAACTGGTGGAAATGTATGGCAAGCAGGATTTCCCTGGACTGCCAGCTTATGAACTCGATATAGAGCATGGGTATCCGGTTCTGGTCAATGACCCGGTGTTCTCAGATAAGGTATTGAAGCTCCTTAAAGAGCATTTCCCTGTAGTAGGTGATGATATCGAACCATTCTTCGGGTCAGAGGATTTTGCTTATTACCTTCAGGAGATACCAGGTGTCTACATCGGCCTGGGGATATGGAATAAAGAAAAGGGTATTACTGAAGGCAACCATTCCAGCAGGTTCGACATCGATGAGACCGTGCTGGTGGATGGAACCAGGATGCTGGCCACCATCGCACTCGATTTCCTGAACGACCCTGGAGAATACCTGTTGTGAAAAAACCTGTCGTGGGGATACCTGCCGTAAAGATAGAGGTATTCACACCTGAGCAGGCCGGCGAAGTGAGGCAGTTTGTCCTGGGTGTGCTTAAAGAGGAAGGATTCGGATACGATTCGGTAAAGGATTTTGACCTTGAGGATATTTACGGATACTACATTGAAAATGGCGGTGTATTCTATATCGGGACCATTGACGGTGTTGCGGTGGGGACATGTGCGGTTCGCAGGATAAATTCAAAAAAGTGTGAAATAAAACGTATTTATGTGAACCGGGAGTTCAGGGGGCGGGGTTTTGGTGAGGAGTTGTTTTTAAAGGCACTTAAATTTGCCAGGACCAATTATCATGTGGTCACATTGAAAACTGACAGAACCCTTATTGAAGCGATCAACCTGTATCAAAAACACGGTTTTTCAGTTGTTAATGAGAATGATGATACCCTGTTCTTCATATATCATCCATAATGTTCATTTTCCTTAGCAGATGCATTTCAAAAACCTTATATCCTAATCTTACGAATGGATTCAATCCACAATGGTAGGTGATTGGATGTTAAGTGTTAATGAAAAGGGACTTGAAATTGCAGAATATATGATGGATGAGGCTGAAGAGCTCAAGATTAAGACTGTTGAACTGAAGAATGGTGCAAATGTCATCGACTGCGGCGTGAACGTAAGCGGCAGTTACGATGCGGGATTGATGTTTACAGATATCTGTATGGGAGGTTTGAACAGTTCGAGTATCACTGTCCATAAAGTGGGCGATATCCCACTGGCTTTCATTGATATAACCACCGATCATCCTGCAATATCCTGCCTTGGTGCGCAGAAAGCTGGCTGGCAGGTCAGTGTTGACAAGTATTTTGCCATGGGCTCAGGCCCGGCACGGGCACTTTCACTAAAACCAAAGCACACATATGAGAGAATACAGTATGAAGATGAATATGATTCTACGGTCATTGCCCTGGAGTCCAGTGCGCTTCCGGATGAAAAGGTCATGCAGTTTATTGCAGATGAATGTAATGTGCCAGTGGAGAACACTGTAGCACTGGTGGCACCAACTGCCAGTATCGTTGGCTCGGTCCAGGTTTCCGGCAGGGTTGTGGAGACTGGTATTTTCAAGCTCAATGAACTCGGGTTCGATACCACACAGATCGTAAGCGGGACCGGTACTGCACCCATTGCACCTGTGGTCAAGGACGACCTTAAGGCTATGGGATGCACCAACGACAGTGTCATTTATTACGGTTCTATTGTACTGACCACACGCGGATTCGATGAGGAGCTGTTCAAGCAGGTACCATCTTCAACGTCATCCGATTACGGTAAACCCTTCTTCAAGACATTCAAGGATGCAGGCTATGATTTCTACAAGATCGATGCTAACATCTTCGCTCCTGCGGAGGTCACGGTAAATGACCTTGATACAGGTAAGACCTATCACTCAGGCCACCTGAATGCAGAGGTCATCATGGAATCATACGGCATTAGCGGAATATAAATCCGCACTTTTTTTATTTTTAAAAATAATGACCGGCCCTGTATACATTGATGAAATATTCAACTCGATACAGGGCGAGGGCATCTTTACTGGTGTACGCCAGGTTTTTGTAAGGTTTATGGGCTGTCCCCTTAACTGCGGTTACTGCGATACATCCCACTCCAGACTTCCGGCTGCGCCAGTCTGCAGGGTGGAACGCATCCCTGGCACTGGCGAGTTTATGGATATCCCGAATCCTGTTGATATGGACACACTTGTCAGGATTATAGGGGAGTTATGGTCACCTGCCACCAGGCATCTTTCCCTGACTGGCGGCGAGCCTTTGACACAAACCGGATGTATCATTGAATTATCCGGGTATCCGGATCATCCACTGTACCTGGAGACTAACGGCTGCCTGCCTGATGAGGCGAGAAAGGTACAGTATGTGGTAGATGTGGCGGCATGTGATGTCAAGCTGCCCGAGCACAAAGCAACTGAGGATTACCAGTCACTGTTAGAGGCCGAACTGGAAACAGTTGGTATTTTTTTTGATGCGGGTGCATTCACATTTGCCAAATGTGTGGTGACTGACAGGACTTCCGGCAATGACCTGGATATAATTGCCAGGGGCCTGTCTGATATTGATGTGACCCTGCCCCTGGTACTGCAGCCTGTGACTTCCTG
>DUIM01000028.1:0-1256 GCA_013330355.1 Methanosarcinales archaeon | reverse complement strand
GGCAGGGGAATATTTGAAGGATGTACGGGCAGTTCCGCAGGTGCATAAGATGATGGGGCAGTTGTGAAATTACTCTTCAATCCACTTGCGGGTCTCAATTAAGTAAAGGGACCCGGTACGCTCTATCCCTGGAAATTCCTTTATCTCTTCTACTTTGAACCCATTTTTACCATCTTCAAACCTGTCAGCCACTACCTTCCAGGGAATTGCGAAAGCAACCCGTCCTTTGCCCACACCCTGCCGCAGTTCCACTGCTAAGAATCCTTTCCTGCCCGATAGCCTGAGGTATTCGGACATCCTGTCAACCTGGTGTGACCCTTGTTTGTCTGTAGTGAAATGCTGGGTAAAATATAGTGATTTTGCTCCCTTGTCTGTGGAGATGCTCTTGCATTCGATACCAAGGTAGTAGTCAGGATGCAGTGAGTCAACTATCACGTCCAGGTACTGATGGGTGAACCTGTGCTGCTTGAGCCGGAATGCTATTCCTTTTATCCCGTTTTCTTTGAAATAGGTATTGAATGATTTTACAAGCTGCCGTTCGAATTCTGTCATGCATTGCACCGTGTTTTATGTAGTGTTTTATGTAGAATGGTATATTGTCAGGGAGTATGTTAAATTTACTATTGAAGTTCTACAGGAATTATATTCTAATTCAATTTTTAAGACATTTCAAGAAAATCCAACCCTCTCCACATACAGGTTCCTATCTCCCAGCAGTGGAACATTGAAATCGTTTGTCATAGTAACCCTTAAGGTATGTTTGCCTGCATCAAGCAGCACATCCCCGAAGGGTACATCTATTCTTGACCCGCTGGCCACTTCTATTTCATCCAGTACTACACCATCAATCTCAATCCTGGCAATGGCCCATTCCTCTGGCATCAGGGGCCAGTGTGCTTCCGTTGCCCAACCGATCAGGGCGACACTGTAAGAAGTGTTGTGTTCAATCTGGAACCGGGCTACCAGTTCCCTGCCAGGACCAGAGCCCCCCGATGATAATATCCATTCATTGAATTCTATAACCAGAGGCGGCAGGATGAATGCAACTTCGCCTGTTCCATTATGTAGTCCCTGGGACTGTGCTGTGACCACACCCAGACCCAGTTCTCCCGAGGTCAGCTTCACGCTGCCACTGCCGTGGGCATTAGTAACCACCTGCACGATACTGAGATTGCCCATGCTGCTGGTTAGGTTTACAGTCCTTCCCATCTCCTGTACCCACCGACCCTTGCTATCGACCAGCTGTACCGTAACCC
>DUIM01000081.1:3057-9540 GCA_013330355.1 Methanosarcinales archaeon | reverse complement strand
TGATGAAAAACCGGAGGAAGATATTGAAGTATCAACAGAAATGCCAGTGAAAGAAGAGATTCCTGTTGAAAAAGAACCTGAAACACCATCCGAACCGGTCCCTGTGATAAAAGAGAAGCCAAAAGAGGCACCACCTAAAGAAGTAGTGATCATAAATGAAGTAGAGAAAAAACCCAATAAGTTCGTTAAAAATATTAAGCGGACAGGATTTGCAATTGTCCTGGTAATCTTACTGGCCCTTGTAGGCACCATGTTTGCATGGACTTCCGGCATGGATGATTTGAGAGATGATAACACATACCTGATAGTGGTGGTTTATAAGGATGTACCCCAAGCTGCCAGCATCTATCACACGGATACAAAACAATCAGATGTTATCGAAGTAACTGAACTTGGAGCATTATCAAACAATAAGCAATTTTTTGAGAACGCCATGAAGCAGCATAATGTATTAATTGACAGGCTGATCATAATTGACATGGATACATTCAAAAAACTATCGACTGAAGAATATATCATTTATGAAAAAACCGATGAAAGAATATATGTTGATGAGATGTGTAGCTGGATCAATGGTACGATTTACCCCCGACCTGAAATACAAAAGGATGATACACCCTCAATAGTCAAGGCTAAGATACTCAAGTCCTGGATAAAACATTACAACGATAAATTAATCAGCGGCTACGACGGATATTCAGCCAGGGTCATATTAAATGCATATCGGTCAGGTCAGATCATAATCTATCCTGGGAATTCTGCACTGACGATTATGAAATATATTGCTGTGGAAAGGATATTTTTCCCAATAGATTAAGCAGATGGAACTTACCATCTGCTCTCTTTTAATTCCCTTCGTTTCTTTTCAAGGAAAGAGTATACCGGACCGTGCGGAGAACCCTTGAGCAGCATCTCGAGACCGGTACGTACTACCAGTACCTGGTCAGGGTACCCCATCAAGCTTACTGTTTTCCCCATAACCGATAACTTACTGCCTGTCAGGTTTTCGAACATCTCCCTAGTCCTGCCGTTCTTACCGATTATCCGGCCCTTAAGCCGTTTCATTTCCTTGGGCGTATTAGCTATGTGGCTCAGATCAATAATTTCCAGGATCAGCATATCATCATCAAACAGGCGCAGGGCCTTTTCAGGACTAAAACCCCTCCCGATAGCCTTTATTACCTCTGCAGCCCTCATTGCCATCAGGGGATCTTCGGGGCTAATGATCTCAACACTCCCAGTATTACTGTCAATGTCAAGTTTTGAAGTGGACTTTTTCTCAATAATATTTTTAATGCTCCCTTCAGGTCCGATTATTGCGCCGACCCTATCCATGGGAACTTTAATGTAAGTGGATGTTTTGCTCTCTATCATATCAGCCCCCATGAAATACCTAATAGCACATATTACTAATGGTCGAGCCTGGACTGAATCACCTTTTCATAAAGGTCTTTGGTGTCCACGTCCACTCCGGACCTTGAGAAGAACCTTGCCATATTGTCAATGTCCCTATGAAGGAATTCGTCTGAATTCAGGTGGTCAAGGGTCACAGACTGACCCATATCAATAAATACCGGAGTAAGGGAATTAGGGTCAACCAGAATATTATATTCACTCAGGTCGCCGTGTACCAGTTGTGCATCCCTGTACAACCGCACAAGAAAATCCTCAACAGCATCACTGATAAATAATGCCTGTTCCGTATCCAGGTTGAAATCACGAAGTTGCGGGAATGGAATATTATCCTCTCCGATAAACTCCATAACCAGTATGTTCCTGTTGGTTATAAGAGGCATGGGTACATTTAACCCCGCCTCCTTTGCCCGGCTTAAATTCCTAAATTCCTTACGGGTCCATGCCAGTACAATATCCTTTTTGGTGTGTCTAACATTCCTGAACCTCACATCACCTATCAGGTACTCCTGCATAGCCCTGAAATTACTGTTACTTATGCGATAGACTTTAATCGCCAACTCCTGCAGTTCATCATCCTGTGTTCTTAATGCATGGAAGATGTTTGCCTCTTTCCCTGTACTTACTGTACCCCCCAGCGCATCCAGGTATCCCTTTGATGAAAGCTTGTACAGGGCCATCAGCGTAGCTGTATCGAAAACCTCATCCTTTACCTTAAAATCTTCAGAATCCTTGATCCTCGTCCTGAACTCATCAAGTTTATCGTCAAACCTTTTCAGTTTTTTTGAAGACGTAGTGTCCAGGTCGTCTATCATGGATTATCCTTTCAGGTATCCTCTTTTTTCCAGCCAGTCCACTTGTGGTCTGGTATATCGCCATACAACATCTGACTTTGCATCCTGGAAATCCCACGGCACCACAATAACGATATCACCTGCCCGGATCCACGTACGTTTTTTCATCTTTCCCGGAATCCTTCCGAGTCTCACCACTCCATCCAAGCACCGTACCCTGATCTTATTAGCACCAAGCATACTTTCAACTGTACCTAAAATTTCTCTATCCTGTTTGCGGGGAACCCTTACTCTTACTACTTCATTCTGTTCTGGTGGTTTTTTCCTATGAATACTCAGATTAACACCTCTATATAAAAAGAGAAAAACAGGTGTTCACATGATTTCCTCTGATAATGAACCGTTACATTATTTTTATATAAATTGGTACGTAGATATATAAAACTAAGCTATTACTATCGCTATGACAGCATATTTCAATCGAAAGATCAGGAAAATGCTCACTTCGTTCGCATTTTCCAAGACTGCAGGAAAGTATATACTTTCCTATCCATGTTTATATTATGTAGTAATCCGAAGTTTAGCAACTAATCCTAAACAGTAGAGGTATAGGGTGATTGGTCCAGTATACTGATACCATTATCAGATATGTTCATTACACGTATCTCGTTTAGTGTACCCGAACCCCTTAGTTTTGCTACATAGATGGAACGCTGTAAGTTGTTACCTGAAACTACCCTGCCAAGGCGTGTCACCGAGTCGGCGCCGTATTCTACAACAGACTCAACATTGAAAGTCGTCCCTACAGTGACGATAGAAGTAATATCATGTCCTCTTAGCACACCGAAAAGGTCATCTACAAGTGTCTTTAATTTGTAAGGAGAATCAATTGCAAGTAACATGGCTTCAATGGCATCAATAAATACCCTGTCCGGTTTGACCTCTTCGATCTTGCGTACAAGAAGCTTCTTAAAGCTCATGATAAGTTCCATAGGTGCCATATCAATAGTCTTCTGTAACCTGAGTTCAGGGTCGGCTATATCAACAAATGTTACCTTACCTGCTTCTTCCATATCCCAGAAATCCCATTTGAATGAAGAATACATCTCTTTTTTCAGGGATTCGGCTGGTTCGGAAGTCATAATACAAAGGGATTTTTCATTGTTCCGGACACCATGATACAGAAATTGGGAGCCAAATACAGTTTTACCAGTTCCCGATTCCCCGGAAACCACATTTACTGTCTTTTTGAAATAGCCACCTTTTAACAAATCATTGTAACCAGTGATTCCTGAATCCACCCTATCCAAAATTTCATTCTTGATTGTCATTTGAACCAGCTAAGATATTAACATACTTCATTATGAAATTTTCCATTGGAAAACACAAAATATACCACCCAATTATTTCAGGTATATCATTACTCTATATTTTCAACTGTCCCATTCGTTCAACAGCCTCATTTATCCGCTCCACTGACCTGGTAAGGGAAAAACGCACATAGCCTTCACCATAATCCCCGAAACCCACGCCTGGTGTGGCCACAATACCTGCTTCTTCCAGCAGTATCTTTGATAAGCCCATTGAATCATAACCCTCGGGTACCGGGGCCCAGACATAGAATGTAGCCTTGGGCGGCTGGACATCAATACCAAGTTCCTTTAATCCCACCATCAGGGCATCACGCCTCTGTGTGTATAGCTTATTCATGTCGCTGATACATTGCTGGGGGCCCTGCATTGCCGTAATCCCCGCTTCCTGAACCGCCTCAAAGGCCCCGGAATCTATATTGGTCTTGACCCTGCCCAGGCCGTCCAGGATTTCTGCATTGCCCACAGCGAACCCTATCCTCCATCCAGTCATATTATAGGTTTTAGACAGGGAATGCATCTCAATACCCACGTCCATGGCGCCGTCAAATTCCATGAAACTTGGTGCCTTATAACCGTCAAATGTCATCTCACTATAAGCATTGTCATGGACGATGATGACCTCATTCTCTTTTGCGAACTCAATTACATCTTCAAAAAATTTATCTGGCGCGATGGCCGATGTGGGATTATTCGGGTAGTTCAGGAACATTAGTTTTGCCAGTTTTGCTACATCCTTGGGTATTGCATCAAGGTCGGGCAGAAAGCCATTTTCTTCAAGCAGAGGCATAATAAAGGGCTTTCCATCAGCAAATAACGTGCCTATTTTATACACAGGATATGCAGGGTCAGGGACCAGGGCAATTTCTCCGGGGTTTATGAATGCCAGTGGTATATGCGCAATACCCTCCTTTGACCCTATCAGGGTCAGCACCTGGGATACAGGGTCCAGTTCAATACCCAGGTGTTCCTTGTACCACCTTGCTGCGGCTTCCCTGAAAGACAGCATACCTGTATATGAAGGATATTTGTGCCGATTTGGATTTTGTGCAGATCTATACAGGGCCTGGATGACATTATCGGGTGTGGGCATGTCCGGGTCACCAACACCCAGGTCTATTACATCCACGCCTTTTTCAATTACTCTGGCCTTTGCCTTATCTATAGCTGCAAAAAGATAAGGGGGGAGATTGTTGATTCTTTCTGAGTACATTGGTTCTACCTTTGGTAAATGATAAAATAAAGTGCTTGAATTGAATTGCAAAATGTCTTTATATCTACTTAAACCTTTAAGTTACACTATCTATGAAAATCTCTGAGATCGACATTCCCGATGCTGTAAAAGGATTCTACATAGAGTCAGGCATCTCTGAACTTTACCCGCCCCAGGAAAAAGCTGTTAAAGCAGGACTGCTTGAAGGGCGAAATATTCTTGTCTCCGTGCCCACGGCATCCGGTAAGACCATGATGGCTGAGATGGCCATGCTGAAGTCCATCACTAATGGCGGGAAGTGCCTGTATATCGTACCGTTAAGGGCACTGGCATCAGAGAAATATGCACGGTTTAAGGAATTCCAGGAACTGGACGTACAGGCAGGAGTTTCCACAGGCGACCTGGATTCCAGGGACGAATGGCTGGGCAGGAGGGATATAATTGTTGCAACTTCAGAGAAGACCGATTCACTGATACGCAACGGTGCACCCTGGATAAAAGATATTACAGTAATTGTGGCAGATGAGGTGCACCTGCTGGATTCGCCAGACAGGGGCCCGACCCTGGAGGTCACCCTTGCACGGCTCATGCAGATGAACCCTGATGCCCAGATAATCGCACTCTCTGCCACAGTAGGAAATGCACAGGAAATGGCGCAGTGGCTTGATGCCGCACTGGTTGAAAGTGAATGGCGGCCGATCGACCTGCAGGAGGGAGTATTTTTTAGTGGTGCAATAAAATTCCCAAATTCCATGCGTGCTGTGGAGCATAAGTACAAAGATGACCTGACCGACCTGGTCTATGATACCCTTAATGAAGGGGGGCAGTGTCTTGTATTCGAAAGCAGCCGGCGGAATGCAGAGGCCAGTGCCAGGCGGCTTGGCCAGGCCCTTGGTAAAAGCTTAGGAATCCCAGGAAACCCTGGAAGTTCAGAAAGCTCAGGAAGCCCCGGACATGAATACAGCGTAAAACTGGATCGCCTGGCCAATCAGGTCCTGGATAGTGGTGAGACTGAGATCACAAGGCGACTGGCACAATGCGTCAGGGGCGGGGCGGCATTCCACCATGCCGGACTACTGTCAGAGCAGCGAAAACTTATCGAGGATGGGTTCAGGAACAATCTTATCAAGGTACTTTCATCCACGCCCACACTTGCTGCCGGATTGAACATGCCTGCCAGGCGCGTTATTATCAGGGGTTACAGGCGGTACGATCCCAACTACGGGATGGTGCCCATACCTGTATTGGAATATAAACAGATGGCAGGGCGGGCAGGCCGTCCCGGGCTTGACCCGTACGGTGAGTCGGTGCTGATATCAAAATCTGATGAGGAAATGGAGGTACTTATTGAACAGTATGTGAATAACAATGCAGAGGATATCTATTCCAAACTCGGTAACGAAGGTGCGCTGCGCACCCACATCCTTTCAATAGTATCCACCGGGCTTGTAAAAAGCAGGGAAGAACTGATGGATTTTTTAGGCCGTACTTTTTTTGCTTACCAGCAGGATACCTGGAAGCTGGCGGCTGTAGTCGATGAAGTGATAGAGTTCCTTGTGACGAACAACTTAATAATAGACAGTGACGGGCTGCACCCGAGTGAACTGGGAGAACTGGTGACGAGGTTATATATTGACCCCATGTCCGCCAGTACCATTGTGGACGGACATGGGCTCCTGGGCAGGGTGAACGT
>DUIM01000081.1:1221-2682 GCA_013330355.1 Methanosarcinales archaeon | reverse complement strand
CTGAGAAATAATGATTATAGCTGGCTGGATGACTTTATACAGCAGCACAACGATGAATTTGTAGCTCCTCCTCCACCGCACAGCAGCGAATATCAGTGGTTCATGTCTGAAGTAAAGACTGCCGTGTTACTGCTGGAATGGATATCTGAAAGCAAGGAAGATAATATTACAAGCAGGTTCAATATCGGTCCGGGTGACATAAGGGCACAGGCGGACACTGCCCAGTGGCTTATGCATTCCACTGCCCGCATTTTTGCATATCTCGGCAGCGAACAGGCAGGTTTTGCACAGGAACTGGTGGAGCGCATATCCTATGGTGCGGCTAAGGAACTGCTGCCCATTATAAAGATAAAGGGTATCGGGCGTGTGCGGGCAAGGAAGCTGTATAATGCAGGATATAAGGATATCGAAGCTATCAGGATGGCTGAATTCAAAGCACTGGCTGATATTATCGGTCCGAAGATAGCTGCTAATACCCTCAGGCAGCTCGGGATTGATATTGATGAAAAATCGAGTGATTTTACGGAAAATATTAAAGCACAACAAAATCTCGAAGATTTTTAATAAGTCACATTATTTATAGATAGTCTTTTAGCATATGATGATAATTCTTGATGTCTTGTAAGAATGTAAAAAGTTACTTTACACATTTACATTACACATTTACATTATACATTTATTTTGGACATTTACATTACATGTTTTTATTACATATTTCCAGGTGAACATTTTGCACATAATTATCATCGGCGCTGGTGATGTTGGATATCATCTTGCCAAAGCGATATATAAAGACCATGAAGTGGTGATTGTTGAAAAGGATGAAGATGCCTTAGAGCAGGTACTGGGTCTTGATGTACAGATTATCCAGGGCAATGGTGCCAATGTTAAGGTCCTGAAACAAGCAGGAGTTGAAAAATCAGACCTGGTGGTGGCTGTAACCGATCATGATGAACTCAATATCGTGGCCTGTATGGCAGCCAAGCTGCTTACCGGCAACGGAACCAAGACCATTGCAATGGTCAGCAACCCTGATTACATAATTGGACCTGTGACCATACGGGAACAAGCGGGCATGAACATCATGATATGTCCGGAACTCTCCCTTGCCAATGCAATGTACCAGATACTTTCGATACCTTCGGCTGTTGATGTCCAGGATTTTGTTGGAGGAATGGTCAAGATGATCGAGTTCAAGGTAAATGACAAAAATGTGCTGTTGAACAAGCCCCTCAAAAATATACAATTTCCTCAATGCAGCATGATCTCAGCAGTATTCAGGGATGATGATATCATCATTCCGGGAGGGGGTGATATCATCCGCTCAGGTGACAGGGTGGTAATTATAGGCAAGGAAGAGGCCATACAGGAGATAAGGAAATGGTTCGAGGTCGGCAACCAGAGTAAAAAAGTGCTGATAGTAGGGGGCGGCACTGTTGGGTTCTACCTGGTTGAGCTGCT
>DUIM01000081.1:0-1178 GCA_013330355.1 Methanosarcinales archaeon | reverse complement strand
GAGTTCAAGGTAAATGACAAAAATGTGCTGTTGAACAAGCCTCTCAAAAAGATACCATTTCCCCAGTGCAGCATGATCTCAGCCATATTCAGGGATGATGCTGTCATCATTCCGGGAGGGGATGATATCATCCGCTCAGGTGACAGGGTGGTAATTATAGGCAAGGAAGAGGCCATACAGGAGATAAGGAAATGGTTTGAGGTCGGCAACCAGAGCAAAAAAGTGCTGATAGTAGGGGGCGGCACTGTTGGGTTCTACCTGGTTGAGCTGCTTCGCAAAAAAGACTTTAACATCACACTGGTTGAGAAGGACCTGAAACGGTGTGAAATGATTGCCGAGTCCCTGCCAAATATCATGGTCATAAACGGTGATGGCACAGATATGGGGATACTGGAAGAAGTAAATATACCTGGAATGGGTGCAGTGGTTTCTGTTACCAATAGTGATGAGAAGAACCTGCTTTGCTCATTGCTTGCCAGGCAATTGGGCGCCATTAAGGTCATAGCCCGGGTGGACAGGACCGAATACACCCAGTTGTTCGAAATGGTGGGTGTGGATGTGGCCATGAGTTCCAGGGAAGCTACCATCAACGAGGTGCTCAAGACCACGCTGCTCAAGACAGGTATCCAATCCATTGCCACACTGGAAGGTGAAAAAGCTGAAGTGCTTGAACTGACTGCCAGGGCAGATTCCAAAATAGTAAAAAAGCCACTGAAAAGTGTCAAGTTCCCGAAAGATGCCATTGTCAGCACAATAGTACATGAAAGTAACATAATCGTACCTGACGGTAATGTTCAGATACAACCAGGTGATAAGGTTATTGTCTTCACCAGATTAGAAATGGTTTCAAAGGTGGAGGCACTTTTCAAGTAGGGCTAATCGCCTTTGTCATGGAATGACAAAGAAGATTATTTTAAGAGATTCAGGCAGGCTCTAGATCATACACATTATTGTGACTCTCAAGTTGCTGCTGCGGCGTTTTGGATAAAGAACTTATCAGATAAATTACTTAAAGAGTAGATTATACAATGAGATTTAAAGTGGTCCTTAACACCCTGGGAATTATCCTGAAGTATCTGGGGGTTCTGATGCTTATCCCGGCACTGGTGGGATTTATTTATTCCAGGCAGGACCCGGCCCAGTTCCCATCTGTTATGATTTTTATATATTCGTTCCTG
>DUIM01000017.1 GCA_013330355.1 Methanosarcinales archaeon | reverse complement strand
TGAAGAAAGGATCTAAGTGGAAAATCCCTATATTTTTATACTGGTCACTCAAATTGTTTTCACAAATGTTTAATTCACACTTCCTGCTAATAGCCATCGTTATAATACTTATTCTACCGACAGTCTGTGCCATCACCATCCACGGTACCGTTTATGAATAGTCCACCTTCGAGCCCCCTGATAGTGCCCTGATGGAGTGCTGGTGCTGTGCATCGCTGCATCGTTGTAGTCACTTTGTATTTCACCCGCAGTAATAAAGGGAATTATCGATAACTATTATTGTGCCTCATTGCAATAAGACACCTCAATGTCAAGAGTTGCATTAGGCGGTACCTTTAATCCCCTGCATGACGGCCATAAGGCCCTGCTTATACGAGCATACCAGTTGAGCAACAAAGCTGAAGTGCTGATCGGCATAACATCCAATGAGATGGCAGGGGAAAAGTACCATGAAGTAGAAGACTGGGAGGTAAGAAAGCAAGCAGTCACGGCTTTTATACATGATACTTTAGGTACCAACCCGCTTATAGTCAGGCTGGACGACCCCTTCGGCCCTACCATTGACGAAGATTTTGACTATCTGGTGGTCTCCCCTGAGACCGAGCCCACAGCCCATTTGATAAATACCAGGCGGGCTAAACTGGGAAAACAGCCCATCAATATCGAGAAAGTAGAGTACGTGCTGGCAGGTGACGGTAGTCCCATATCCTCAACAAGGGTTCTTCGTGGTGAGATTGACATTCACGGCAACCTGCTGCAACACCGATAATAATATTTATCTTGTGCGTGTTTTGTGTTCATACTCACATCATAGTAAATACCAGATTTCACACTTCAAGAGGAGCATTATATGTCTATAACACAACTGCCAAAAGAATACAACCCACAGGAGGTCGAACCCAGGTGGATGGGGGAATGGCAAGATTCAATGAACTACTTTGACTGGGACAGCAATAAGCCCCAATATATTATTGATACGCCGCCGCCCTACCCCACAGGCAATTTCCATATAGGCAATGCCCTGAACTGGTGCTACATAGATTTCGTTGCCCGCTACAAACGCATGCGCGGATATAATGTGATGTTCCCCCAGGGCTGGGACTGCCACGGCCTGCCTACCGAGGTCAAAGTGGAGGAGATACACAACATAACCAAGAATCAGGTGCCGCGTGCTGAGTTCAGGCGGCTGTGCGAAGAACTGACTGCCGGCAACATTGGGAAGATGCGCGATACTATGCGCCGATTGGCGTTCAGCATCGACTGGAGTAACGAGTACATCACCATGAAGCCAGAGTACTACGGCAAGACCCAGCATTCCTTTGTGCAGATGTACCATAGCTCCCGGATATACCGGGCAGACCATCCTGTGAACTGGTGTCCCCGCTGCGAGACAGCCATAGCCTTTGCAGAAGTAGAGTATGATGCCAGGCAGACCACTTTGAACTATTTCCATTTCGATGAACTGGATGTGGCCACTACAAGACCAGAACTACTGGCAGCCTGCGTGGCAGTGGCAGTGAACCCCGACGATGACAGGTACAACAAATATGTGGATAAGGAAATTGAGGTTCCTGTATTCGGCCATAAGGTAAAGGTGCTGTCCGATTCTGAAGTTGACCCTGAATTCGGTACCGGCGTGGTCATGATATGTACATTTGGCGATAAGCAGGATGTGAGATGGTGGGCCGAACTTGGACTGCCTCTTCGCAAGGCCATTGATAAACAGGGTATTATGACTTCCATTGCAGGGAAGTACGAAGGGATGTCCCTTGCCGAGTGTAAGGAGGCCATTACCAGGGACATGAAGGATGGGGGCATCATCTATGAACAGGAGAGCCTGGACCAGAATGTGGGACTGTGCTGGCGCTGCAAAACGGCAATCGAGATACTTTCAGAGCGGCAGTGGTTCGTGAAGATAGATGCCAGCGACATCATATCAAAATCATCAAAGATCAACTGGGTGCCCCCCTATATGGAGATACGGCTCAAGAACTGGACCGGTACAATGGAATGGGACTGGTGCATATCCAGGCAGCGTATCTTTGCCACACCCATCCCGGTATGGTATTGCGATGAGTGCGGCGAGGTTATGGTGGCGAAAGAGGAATGGCTGCCCCTGGACCCCAACATATCCCAGCCGCTCGAAGCCTGTAAATGCGGCTCCACTTCGTTCTCACCCGAGGAAGACGTACTGGATACCTGGATGGACTCGTCCATATCGGCACTGAACGTGGCTGGCTGGCTGTCCCGGGATGATGTAAGGCTTCCCACCCAGATGAGGCCGCAAGGTCATGATATCATCAGGACCTGGGCTTTTTATACCATCCTGCGCGCAAGCGCACTGACAGGGCTGCATCCCTGGGATGATATTGTGATAAACGGTATGGTGCTGGGTGAGGACGGGCAGAAGATGAGCAAGAGCCTGGGCAATATCGTGATGCCTGAAAAAGTGGTCAAGAAATACGGTTCGGATGCTTTCAGGCAGTGGGCCGCCATTGGAGGGTCTACGGGTTCAGATATCGTATTCAGCTGGAAGGATGTAGTAGCTGGAAACCGGTTCCAGCAAAAACTCTGGAGTATTGTCAGGTTCTGCATGCCCCATCTTGGGGACTTCCAGCCTGGTAGTGATGTGGAATACAGGACGATCGACCTCTGGCTGCTGAGTAAACTGAACAACCTTATCAAGGAAGCCACTGACAGCATGGATACCTACCAGTTCGATGAGACAATGAAGAATATCAGGGGTTTTGCATGGGAGACCCTGGCAGATAATTATATTGAGCTGATCAAGTCCAGGCTCTATGGCGAGGATGTCGGTGCCAGGCGTGCAGCCCGGCAGACCCTGTATTTTGCAGTGGATGCCCTGGCACGGATGCTTGCACCTTTCATTCCGTATTTCGCAGAGGAAGTGTTCTCATTGCTGCACCCACAGAGTGTGCACCAGTCAAGCTGGCCGGATGTGGATGAGTCTGCCATTGACCTGGAGGCAGAGGCCAGAGGCGAACAGGTAAAGGAGATCACGGCCGCTATCAGGCGTTTCAAGTCCGACAAGGGCATGGCACTGAATGCGCCACTTGGCAGACTCAGGGTATACGGGCGCATCGGGGATGTGACAGATATCGGGGGTACGGTAAGTGCTGATATCGAGGTGATGGAGGGTGAGCCCGAGTTCGATTACAGGGTCAGCGGTGTGAAGCCTAATATGAGCATTATAGGTCCGAAATTCAGGGACAAGGCCGGGGCAATTATCGGTGCGCTAAAATCAGCCGACCCCGGGTCCATCGCACAACAGTCAGCAGGAGGGGGCGTTGAACTTGAGGTTAAGGGTGAGACGATTACTCTGGAACCTGCGGCTGTTGAATTTGAGCGTGAGATCTTGTCAGAGGGACATGCGGTTGATGTGCTGGAGATCGGGGATGTGATGGTCGTGGTCGAAAGAGGATGACTATCTTATCTTTTCCCTTTTTATGTCATTAATGAACTGGAAGACAATGTCATTATAATCACGAATATTGCACAGAGGGATACAGAGAAAAGCAAAAATGCTCTGTGTACTTTGTGTCCCAACTGGTTCAGAATGTTACAATAATTATATATTTCCACAGTAATGGGTGCGCTCCCCACTTGGTCCGTAGCACCGGGGATGGGCAGCCGGGTGAGTGCAGGAGGGGCAGCGCAGTAACACAGCCGGAAGTGAAGGAGGGCGGGGTAGCCAGTTGAGAACATGAAGGAGTGGTAATGGAAGTTTACAAGCTCGGTCTTTTCAAGGGGGAGCGGAATATACAAATTACTTACCATCTGAATAATTGTATCCCGGAAATGTATATAAGATTCTCTTTCCAGGACCTATTGTTCCGCATTTTTTCTAATGCAATTAACCCTTCTTCTTTTGATATCATACCTGCACAAAATAAGTAATAAAGTAGATGAGTACTGAAAAGTGTGGAAGTATTAGTCAGTTTAAGTTTTGGCATTGCACGGATATCATCGGAAACAATGAAATCACATTTTTTCAAAAGTGCAACTTCGATGAGTTCTTCTTCCCCTGTTGATCTTTGTGGTACTTCCATGATTGTTATTGCATGTAACAGCTTCAATATTTCTCGTGCGGCAGCAGCGTCATTATCTGTAAATATCCCGATCTCTCCAAGTTCAGAATGGATTCTTTTTGTTATTACGATATCTACTGTTTCAGCAATTGTACTGAGGTAACCGCTATACTGGAGTGCTATCAGTGAACAGGTATCGATGGCAAAAATCATCATTAACCAAACAGTCTGTCTATTTCCTTTTTCCCTTTTTGTGTCATCTCACTGATCATCCTGACATCTTCAGCCTCACGACCTACAGCGGTCTGTAATTCTTCGAATGATATATGACCCATTGTATATTCCATAGCCAATGCTTCGCGATATTTCAATAAATCTTCTTTAACAACTTCTGCTAATTTCATCCTTAACCATTCTGACCTTGGAACATGGAGCATGTGTGCCAGTGTATCGATTTCTTGTAAAAGATGTTCATTCAGCCGGATATTTATTTGAGTAGTCATAATGTATCAATTGATAGTATATTGATAGTAAATGCTATATATTTTTTGTTTTCAGAGATTTTAAAATAATTTCGAAAGCAATTGCTGCTCCCTCCCCCGATCTACATAACCCGCCCTGACCTTAGCTGGCAGCAACTGCACGCAGGCACCCGTGCAGGATG
>DUIM01000115.1:2418-3530 GCA_013330355.1 Methanosarcinales archaeon | reverse complement strand
TGTGCATGATAGAGCATGTGCCTGGATTAATAGATACAGGTGTGGATGCATTCAAGATCGAGGGCAGGCTCAGGGACCCGGGTTATGCGGCTACGGTGTCCCGGTGTTACTGTGAGGCTCTTGATGCCTGCAGGAATGGCTCATATACCAGGGAGCAGGCACAGCAGTGGAAAGAACAACTGGCCCAAGTTTATAACAGGGGCTTTTCCACTGGCTTCTATTTCGGTACACCGGGACCGGACGGGCTGGCTGTTGAAAAGGACATGAATGCTTCATCGGTGCGCAGGCAGGCGGTTGGTGAGGTGCAGAACTATTTTATAAAACCGGGTGCGGCAGCGGTCAGGTTATTGGAAGGAGGACTGGCGGTCGGGGACAGTATTGTGATCGAAGGGACCAGTACATATCTGGAACAGGAAGTGGAGTCATTGATGGTAGGAGAAGATCTGGTACAAGAAGCAGGGAAAGGGCAGGAAGTGGGTATCAGGGTGAAAGACAGGGTAAGGAAGAATGACAAGGTGTTCAGGGTGGAAAGACATGTTATATAATATTTACTTATATCAAATTGAGACTTTTACATGGCGTCAGGTTAGGCTTACAAAAAAGAAAAACTTGTGTAGGAATTAGTGGGAATTCGTCTTGCTCTTGTGAAGGGGAAGACGGGTGGCAAAGTTGAATTGTTGGTTGAGGAGATGGATGCAAAACAGGCCAGGTTGTTTTCTTTGCTGGATTTGTGGAAATTTATGGATAATAGGTAAATCGGTTGCTTGCGGATCAATGTTTTGATAGGGACTATATTGATTGGGTTGACTGTTATTGGTTTTTAGCAGATCGTTGAAAGCTAAGTCAAAATGTAACTAAAGCACCGCTAATACCCATCAATAATAAAAAATCTCCAGATTGCTCACCAATATGATTATATATAAGAATCGACTAAATCCTATTACAAATTTATTGGAGGTTATTACGAATGGCTGTAATGGAAGAAGGCGAAAAGTATCGATGCAATCTCTGTGGAAACGAAGTTATTGTGACCAAAGTAGGGGGCGGAGCCCTGGTCTGCTGTGGAGAGGATATGGAACTCATGGAATAGTATATGAAACATAAAATTGGAG
>DUIM01000115.1:0-2091 GCA_013330355.1 Methanosarcinales archaeon | reverse complement strand
GGAGAAATAAAATGAGCGAACACAAGAAGATCATTGAAAATATTGGAAAGAAAATTGGTTTTGAGCCCGAGGTACTTCATACGGTAGGTGAACTTGACCCGGAATTCCTTAATGCATACCATAAATGCGATAAGAAAATGCTCTCTGACGGTGCCCTGCCTGCCAAAGTGAAAGCGCTGATGGGACTGGCTGTAGTGGCATCCCAGCGCTGTGAGGCCTGCACTGTATCCCAGATGAGAAATGCCATGCACCAAGGTGCGACTAAAGAAGAGATCATGGAAACCATGGACGTGATTTTCCTCACATCCGGTGCACCTGGCGTAGCTGTATGCAGAAATGCATTAAAATTGGTGAAATAATTTAGTTGAGTGGGGGCAGCATCCCGCATCTAATGGAACCGGCACAGATTAAAGTGATACCCGGTGGCTCAGTTGAAAGCGGTGAGTCGTTCAGTTTTGATGTACAGATAAAGAACATCGGAGCCGGACATTACCTGCCAACCGGCCTGACCGAATCAAGGCAAATGTGGCTGGATATAACTGTGACAGACGGGGCAGGGATTGAAAATTACCGCTCAGGTGTCCTTGACGAACAAGGTAATATCGACCCCGGGGCAGTGGTGTACCATACTATATTTGCCGATGCCAAGGGTAACCCTAGAGAGAAAGTATGGGAAGCCAAAAGCATACTGTCAGACCACAGGATACCACCAAAAGGTGAAGATACCGAATCACATGGCTTTACAATACCCAAAGAAGCCAGCCTGCCAATTTCTATTACTGCAGTACTGAAATATCGCTCTGCCCCCCAGGAATTAATTGACCATTTGCTGGGCGAGGAGTTCGAGGTGCCTGTTGTCTATATGACACAGGATTCCAGGACCATTGGAGATGAAGATAAAAGCATACCCGGATTCCAGATAACGTTCCCTGTTCTGCCCGGGTTATTGTTACTGCTATTTAGCATGAGAGGAAACAAAAAATGAATGAGGAGACTGAAGTTAAACCTGATGAGACACTGGACTGTATCGGGCTGTTTTGCCCGATACCAATTTTTAACACTACTGAAGCTATAAACACTATCAACATAGGTGAAGTGTTAGAAGTGCTGACCGATGACCCTGCCTCAACCCAGGATATTCCCAGATGGGCAAAGCGCACAGGCCACAAACTGCTGAAATTCGAAGACCAGGGTGACAATTTCCGGTTCCTTATCGAAAGAACGAAATAAACAAGGAGATATGAAAGATGAGTGATGAAAAGATATTGTATGTCCAGACCAGTGGTGTGAACACTCCCGAGAGGTTGTATTCCCCGCTGGTGCTTGCCCGGACCGCCAAAGCTATGGGCGTTGATGCAACAGTGTATTTTCTTGGGATGGGTATCACTGTGGTCAAGAAGGGCGAGGCTGAAAAAGTGCAGCTCGGGAGTTTCCCATCACTTAAGGATATACTTGACCAGACTGTAGCAGCAGGCGTAAAACTGTATGTCTGTGAGGCCAGCACCCAGTTGATTGGACTGGACAGGGGTGAATTCATCCCCGAGGTTGAGATTGTGGGGGCGGCAACCCTCAACGACCTGGTGCTGGAAGCGAACGGCACGATGTGGTTCTGACCGGGGTGAATAGTTTGAAGACCGTTTACATGGACAATGCCTCAGGGGCACCTGTTGATAAACGTGTGGTTGAGGCCATGCTCCCGTACTTTGATCCCAGGGTGGGCAATCCGGCCTCGCTCCATGAATCGGGTATTGAAGCCCGTAAAGCACTGGGTGCGGCACGGGAGTCGGTGGCCGCACTTATAGGGGCAGAGGATAAGGAAATTATCTTTACCTCGGGGGCAACCGAGTCAAACAATATTGCCATACGCGGCGCAGTTCAGCGAAAGAAGAAAAAAGGGAACCACATAATAATCTCTGCTATGGAGCATATGTCTGTGGTCAATACCTGCAAGGACCTGCAGCGTGAAGGGTTTGAGGTGACTACCGTGCCCGTGGACAGGGACGGACTGGTGGACCCCGAACGCTATGCGGAAGAGGTTACTGACCAGACCATTTTGGTATCATGCATGTATGCCAATGGTGAGATAGGCAC
>DUIM01000150.1 GCA_013330355.1 Methanosarcinales archaeon | reverse complement strand
GGATATGTCTTAATGATATAACCATCATATAGTTCCACATCGTTATTAACCAGATTTACTACATCTGTAGATATAAGATTTATATTATTGATTTTTACAAGATCGCAGGTCATGCCAGCAAATACTGTGTCAACAGTGAAATTCATGACTTCACTCTCTTGAGGTCCACCGAGGTCTGTCTCGTAATTAAAATAATCACCCTCCATTACGTCCTCATTATCTACTTCTACACCATCTTTGCTAATTGACATCCGTGCCTCTGATCCGTCGACATCAATCTTAAGAGCAGTAATACCCCAACCGCCTGGTAAAACCAGAGTTTCACCAACTCTCAATATATGTCCATCATCCTGATCTTCATCAATAAGTATTTTTGTAATGATCCAATTAGATGAACTGCTATTTACAACAACATACTTACTGCTGCCCCATGCAATATTTTGTTCCCATGGTATTGTTGTATAATTCATTTCTCCCTCTGGGACGGATAAATTAGGAGACAATGGAAGTCTGATGGATTCGTTTCCAACCTTATCTTCAAGGTCATAGTAAAGAACTGCCGGGTTGTCTGCTGACATTGCCATTAACATGGTACCGGTTGAGGCATTGGTAGCACCTACTATCTCATATATACCTGATTCTGTTATTATTTTGACCAGTCCTGCCATATCCCCGGCTTCGTTGACTTTGACTGAAAAGAGATCACTGATAATATTATTTACATTTCCACTTGAAACCCGTATATCGATATCATTAAGTATGCTTATTTGATTAGTGGATGTCTTGATAACATAGCCATCATAGAGGATTGTGCTGTTATTCTTGATTTCCAGTGTATCGGTTGATATTAGATCGATATTATTTATTTTTACAATATTGGAGTTTATGCCAGCAAATACTGTTTCGACAGTGAAATTCATGACTTCACTCTCCTGAGGTCCACCGAGGTCAGTCTCGTAAATAAAATAACGACCCTCCATCACGACCTCACTTTCAACTTCTTCACCATCTTTGCTAATTATTATCCATGCCATTGTTGCGTCATCATTAATCTCACGAACTGTAATACTCCAACCATCTGGTAAAATTAAAATATCACCAAGTCTCAATATATAATTATCATCCTGATCTTCATCAACAAGTTTTTTTGTAATGATCCACTCAGATGAACTGCTATATACAACAGCATATTTACTGCTACCCCATCCAATATTATCCCCCCAGGGTATAGTGGTATAGTTCAATTTTCCATTGGGTATGGATAAGTTATCATAGAATGGAAATGTAATTGAACTATATCCATCTCTATCCTCCAGATCATAGTAGAGAACTGCCGGATTATCTATGGATGTAGCCTTAAAAGTAGTTCCGGTTGCGTTAATTGCCCCTAGCACCTCATATGGTGTTTCCGCAGTTCTAATAGGTGCATTATGTATATTGCCTGAATGGCATTTGCTACACTCGGGCTGATTGTCGGTCAGTTCTTCACCGTGACACTGCTGGCATGTTGCCGAAGTCAGTTCATGTATCTCGTGTGGTTCCTGGTGGCAGTCTGCGCAGTCATAGTCTTCAGCCATTTCAGTTACTGTTTCATATTGTAGTTCCTGTGCTTGAACCACTCCTACCATTGTGGATATTACTATTAATAATAGCAAACAATTGATTAGCTTCAAATGAAATCCTCCTCGTTATAAATATGTTCTGTACTTTACTGTAGAAGTAAAAGTTGCGGTTCCAACATCAGCTGGCTCTGTTTCGGCATAACTTATTGCAAAAGCCGGGACTGTTATTATAGTAAGCACCAGGAAAAAAAACAATGTTGACAATATTATTTTTTTATTCATATTCTATCACCCTGAGATTGAAATATTGATTATTACTCCCACCAATTGAATAAACTAAATATATATGATTATTTTCACCCAAATTAATCACACCATAGATATTTAAATAATTTTGAATGTAATATGTATATGGAATTTTATTCCGTATAAATATGTCGAAATAGCACAGGATTATTGCTATCAGGGAGAAAGTTTTCAGGATTATGGTAGGCAAGTTTCGTGTGCTTTACAGAGTTAATTATGGAAACTTTTGTGTAGTTCTTATTGATATTGACACAAGAGATCGTATCTATAAGTAATTCACTTTTTCAATGTTTTTCTGTACATCATTTCAAGTACTATAGACGCATCCGCCCGCATTCCCCAGCACAGGTGGGGCAGCAGGTACATCCATACCAACATATATTTAATATATAGGCACCTATAGATAACTATATGGCAGCTACTACAACAATCTGCATAAATCCCAGAGTGAAGGATATGTTGACATCTCTGAAACGTTATCCACGTGAATCATATAGTTCAGTTGTAGAACGGTTGGCGAATCTGGCAATCGATGAAGAACCACTCAGCGATGAAGCGATACTTGGTATCGAAGAGGCACTTGAAGATATCAAACAGAGCCACCTTCATTCTGAAGAAGAGATCATGAAAGAGTTTGACCTGTCATGAGATACAAGGTCAACTATACCTCAAAAGCAAAGAGTGATCTTAAAAAGCTCCCTTTGGATATTGCGAAGAACATTATTTTATCGATCAATGGTATCAAAGGCGAACCTTATTCTTATGTTAAGAAAATAAAAGGGGCAAAACGTCATCCCCTCTTCACCCATCGTGTTGGTGAATACCGCGTGATCCTGGATATCCAGGATGATCGCTTGTTGATCATAGTTGTTGAAACTGGGCACAGTAGCAAGATTTACCGGAAATATTAATATTAATATTATCTCAAAAAACATCTCATTGACACCTGTCCGGGGGTACAAGTGCAGGCGGACAGCTGGGAAGTGTAGGAAGGGGCTCAATATATCATGAACAAAAAAAGCTCAATATGTCGTGACCAGAATATGAACGAACAGCCCGACTTCCTACCCATGTCACTGGATGAAGCAAAAGCCCTGGGATTTACACAATTCGATATCATCCTGGTGACAGGAGACGCTTATGTGGACCATCCCTCCTTTGGTACGGCCCTGGTTGGACGGATGCTGTGGGATGCGGGCTATAAAGTGGGCATCATCGCCCAGCCCGACTGGAAGAGCGATAATGATTTCAGGAAACTGGGCCAACCCCGGCTGTTATTCGGCGTAACATCCGGCAATGTTGATTCCATGGTCAACAACTACACGCCAAATAAGAAAAAACGACATGATGACGTATATTCCCCTGGTGGCACCGGGGGCTTAAGACCCAACCGTGCCACCATCGTGTACACTGATAAGCTGCACGCCATTTTTCCTGATACTCCCATCGTACTGGGCGGTATCGAGGCCAGTCTGCGACGGTTCGCTCATTATGATTATTGGTCTGATTCAGTACGCCAGTCCATCCTTGCAGATGCGCCCGCTGATATATTGGTTTTCGGGATGGGGGAGCGGCAGATGGTGGAGATTGCCGGCCGGCTTTCCGGGGGTAAGGATACAAACGACCTCACTGACCATACTGACCTCACCAACCTTACTGATATCCCGGGCACGGTCATTAAGCTGGAATTGAAAAAATGGCGTGCAATAGGGCATGAGGGATATATTGAACTGCCGTCATTCACAGAAGTTTCGCAGGACAAGGGACTATATGCCAGGGCCTTCAGGCTCCATTACCAGGATCAGGACCCGGTAAGGGGCAGACCTGTTGCCCAACAGCATCCTAAGACTGTGGTCATCCAGAACAGGCCTGCTATGCCGTTGTCCACAGCCGAGCTTGACCATGTGTACGAACTGCCCTATACAAGGATGGCACACCATTCTTACAAAAAAGCCATACCTGCACTTGCCCCTGTTAAATTCTCCATCGTGAGCCACAGGGGATGTTTCGCATCATGCTCCTTTTGTGCATTAACACATCACCAGGGCCGCATCGTGCAGAGCAGGAGTATTGAGTCTATAGTGCGTGAGGTTAAACGAATGGTGCAGATGCCTGGTTTTAACGGTATCGTGCAGGATGTGGGCGGCCCCACTGCTAATATGTATGGCATGACCTGCGGCAGGTGGGAAACAGAAGGGGCCTGTGCCGATAAGATATGTACCCGTCCGCTTTGCAATAGCCTTGATACCAGTCATGAACAACAGGTAGAACTGTTGCACCGCCTGCGCAAAATACAGGGGGTGAAGAAGGTGTTCATAGGGTCCGGGATACGTTATGATCTGGTATTGGCAGATTCTTCAGGTTATCTTCATGATCTGTGTAAGCACCACGTCAGCGGGCAGCTCAAGGTGGCACCTGAACATGTGACCCGGCATGTAACTAATATTATGTACAAACCTTCAAGGGAGGTGTTTGAGGAATTCAGGAGCAAGTTCAAAGAAGTGAACAAGGAACTGGGGAAGGAACAATACCTTATACCTTATTTTATGTCCGGCCATCCGGGATGTACGGTTGAGGATATGGTGGAACTTGCCGAGTATATCAGGGACAATGAACTGTACACTGAACAGGTGCAGGATTTCACGCCTACACCTATGACGGCTTCTACGTGTATGTATTATACGGGCATCGATCCCTTTACTATGGAGGAGGTGCATGTGGCAAAGGGGAGGGAGAAGAGGATACAGCGGGCTCTTATGCAGTACAGGGATGAGAGGAATTACAGGCTGGTGTATGAGGGGCTGAAGATGGTGGGGCAAGAGAATCTAATCGGTAATGAATGGCAGTGTTTGGTGAGACGGAAGTGGAGTAAAAATGAATGAATCTGAGCCCCAGGCAAAATGCATATTGCCTGAGATTATGGGTTCCATAGAGGCTGTCTAATAATTACTACCGGTAATATTGTTTGGTTTGTTTTCGATTTTGAGTTCTGATCGAATTCCATTTTCTTAAGATTTTGGATTATTGGATAGCTTCTATGTGCAACACCAAGCAATATCCCCAGCAGCGCACCCACCACCCCGAATCCGGGTGACCACTGGGATGGGAGCTGGTTGGTGGACGTGGGGTCGGTGGTGCTGGCAGGCGGAGTCAGATGGAGATGTGGGATGTCAGGTTTGATGAGATGGCATCGGCCATTATGCTCATCCGGCTATCCGATAGTACAAAGCGGGAGTGGAATGGGGGAAATGGGGGATTTACCCCCATATATGCAAAGTATTACCTCTTCCTCCCCACATTGTCCCAACAGGAAATCTTAAGCTTCTGACGTGTCAGGAGTTTCTTCTTTTTCTTCTGGCACCTCTGCTTCAGATCTTAGGACACTGGACACCTTATCCAGTTCATCTGCAATTATATTACGTGCCGAACCGGCCTTTTTACCCATCTCTTCCTGGAATGCTTCCCTTTCTTCACTGGATGTTTTCTCCACCACACCGCTGGTAATTCCATAAGCAAGGGCACCCATTGAGGTTAACATATCACCAAAACTTTTTGTTACATCCCTAATGTTATGCTCCAGTGGCTGGGAAGAACCCTTACTTTCAATGTCTTTTAGCGTTTTCTTAATATCACTGTACTTTTTATCCGCAAAGGCTTCCCATTCAGTTGTATCTTGAGGTTCTTGCTCCGACATATTTATCGCCATATGAACTATTGTCACCACATGGATATTAATATTGCTAAAAAAGGTGAATAAGTTTTGAAGATCAACCCAAGATGCGCTCATTGTCTGCTGTCGAGAGTACATTACCAGGCTCTGTTGAGTACAGACGATCCACAGATCGTGACCAGGGCCGTGATGGCAGGACTGGACGCCCTGCACGAGACATTCAGGCCCGGCGAGCCATCCTCAAAGATATCCACAATAGTTCACCGCAGGTCGTACGAGGCACTTGGTGATCCTGACCCATATATTGAAAAAAAGATTCAGAGCAGGGAGATAGCTGCCGGGTTGATGCCACTGGTCCGCTCACTTGTGGGTGATAAGATATCGGTGGAAGGGTTCAGGCGTGCCGCCCTTGCAAGTGCCATTGGCAATAGTTTTGATTTTGGTGTGGATGGGTTCGATGTAAGGGAAGATGATTTTGAAGCTGAGTTTAAAAAACTGTTCAACAAAGGGCTTGATGTAGATGATATTGAGATGATGGTGCCTCTGCTGGATAATGTAGTGTACTTAACAGACAACAGCGGGGAGATCCTGCTCGATACTTTGGTTATCGAACAAATACGGGGCATGGGCGGCAAAGTGACACTTGTGGTACGCGGGGCACCTATTCTTAATGATGCAACAATGGAGGATGTAGAGATACATGGCATCGGTGAAATGGTTGACAGGGTACTGACCACAGGTTCCAATGCAATAGGCGTGTGTCTGGATGAGGCTCCTCCCGAACTTGTGGAAGCTTTTGAAGAAGCAACCCTGATCATCAGTAAGGGTATGGCAAATTACGAGACAATGTCAGAATATGGGTACAGTCCCATTGCATACATGCTCAGGACCAAATGCCTGGTAGTTGCAGATGAGATGGGACTTGATGTGGGGCTGCTTGTAGCAAGGCTTGTAGTATAAGATGCGATATGTGGGA
>DUIM01000104.1:3824-4126 GCA_013330355.1 Methanosarcinales archaeon | reverse complement strand
GTCTCTGGAAGTGTAAGGGTATTTCCTTCTATGGCATTTGAATGGTATGTATGGTAAAGTCGAACCTCTTCTTTTAGTTTGTTCACAGCATCAACTGGTAGAGGCCGTTTTGAATTCAACATTCGGATTTTTTCATTAATACGTGAAAGGATACTTTCCTGAATTAATGAGGTATCGGTATCGGGCATAATTTATCTTATCCAATATAGGATAATATGATATATATCGGTATCGGTAAAATTGTGGATTACCCGATATTCATAGCCACTTAATTCTACAACTGTAGAGGCTGTCCAGTAATT
>DUIM01000104.1:0-3460 GCA_013330355.1 Methanosarcinales archaeon | reverse complement strand
GGCACACCAAACACCCCCGCGTCCCGGTCATGGAGTCAGGACCATTGGGCAGTCAGAATCATAAGTTGGGGCAGTGACTGCACCGCCTGGCGATTTTTCATTATGTTCATAAAATGTCAATACTTACATGTACCAGGTAAGCCAGGGCACCATACCTGAGCAGCTTTCCTGCAAAGACCAGGATGGAAAATATTCCGAATTTCAGTTTCATCATACCTGCTGCCACAGGCAAGGCATCGCCTAGCACAGGTACCCATGTGAACAGCAATGACCATGAACCGTATTTTTCAAACCATACCTGGGCATGTTCCATCTGTGCTGCATTAATGTGAAGATATTTTCCGATAAGTTGGGTCCTGCCTGCAAGCCCGATATAATAGCTGGTACATGCCCCCAGGTAATTGCCGACTGTTGCCACCAGTACTACTGAAAAGATATTAAAGTTCCTGGCAATAAGCAATATCACTATACCTTCTGAACCCAGGGGTAAAACAGTAGAGGCCAGAAAGCTTGCTAAAAACAGGCCAGAGTATCCATAAGGCAGGAGGATAGATCCAAGTGTGTCCATAGGGTATTATTTGGATAAGGTGCTTATAAATCCAGGGTATAATTGGCCGGACATTCAACAAGGAACAATTTTTTTGATCTATATTATTTAGAGCACACTGCTTATTATAAGGATTATAATGTGAGTAGCTCCGGCCGTCTTGAATTTAGAAAAACTTAAATAGATATGTACTCAGAAATAACATGACTTAATTAATTCGATACTTATTTAATAAGAGGAGTAAAATTTATGACAATAACTAATTCTAAATTATCCATTGTCGCATTAATTCTTTTAGTACTCATCACCGCAGGTTGTACCGATACGTCTGAACAAGGTACGCCTGAATACATCAACATCGGACTTGTGGCGCCGCTTAGCGGTGGTGCTTCTGATGTGGGCAATGACATGAAACAGGCTGCTGTCCTGGCAGTAGAAGAGATCAATGCAGATGGTGGAGTGTATGTAGAGGAATATGGCGAAAAAATACCACTGAAATTGGTAGAAGGAGATACACAAACTTCAGCAACCGAAGGTGTAACCGCTGTGGAGCGATTGATCACCAACGAGAATGTAGTAGTGCTTGTGGGCGGATTCTCCAGCAGTGTCACCCTGGCCAACCAGGTGCCTGCAGCCGGTAAAGTGCCGTACATTATCACAGGTGCGTCCAGTTCCCAGGTTACAAGAAGGACAGAGATCGATACCAGTTATTTCTTCCATTACTGCTCAACCACAGACGACTATTCGCAGCCCATCCTGCAGTTCTTTGTAGACGAACTTAAACCAATGGTTGCCGCAGACAGGGACCTGAAACTGGCCTTAATATACAGGGACGATGCCTATGGAAAAGGTGTTATCGAATCCAGTGTGGCATACATTGAAGATAACAGTCTGCCAATAGAATTAGTGGCTCAGGAAAAGTATCCCAAAGATGAAACTGATTTCCACACATACCTGACCAAGATAGCAGAAGCAAAACCTGATGCAGTTTACACTGTTGGTTTTGTGAAGGACACATCCAGCATCTATATCCAGGGACAGAGGGATGTAGGTCTTAATACAGTCTACATGGCTGTGGAATGTAATGAGGACCCGGCGTTCTACGAACTCCTGGGCGAATGGGGCGACGGCCAGCTTCTTGAAAGCAAGTTTGCACCCTATGCAGCCGAATACACTGAACTGATGGGACCGTATAAGGAAGCATATCTTGCCAAATGGGATGAAATGCCTGGTATGATGGGCGCTGATACTTACGACGGTATCTATCTGGCAGCCTCTGCAATTGAGCGCGCAGGAACACTTGACAGGACGCAAGTCAGGGATGCCATCAAACAGACCAACGAATCCGAGATGCTTATTTTGATGGAAGGCGGAAATATTGCCTTTGATGAATACAATGAGATATCACCAAAAATATTCATTGAACAGATGTTCTGGGACGAGGAGACTGAAGAACTAAAACCTGTCATCGTCCTACCTGATAGTCTAACAGAGCAAGATTTTGTACTGCCTGACAACTATGAAATTGGTGGATGAACAATCCACCGATTTTCCTTTATTTTTTAAAAAAATTATTTTAATATGACTGAAATCACCACATTACTACAAATATTTATCTGGGGCCTGACAGCCGGATGCATATATGTACTAATGGCAGTGGGCCTGAATATGATATTCGGTGTAATGAAAGTAGTAAACTTTGCACATGGCGAGATCATGATGCTTGGCGCTTTTGCCAGTTTTGGACTATATTACTACACAGGTCTGAACCCTTATTTCCTAATGCTGTTTTCAATGGTCATCATTGGTGTTTTTGGAGTTATGATAGAACGTTTTGGTTTCAGGAAGGTACTGGGGACAGGAAAACTTAACGAGATTTTCCTGAGCCTGGGTTTAATTTATATTCTTCAAAATGCAGCAGTGAAATTATGGACAGACGACATCAGGAAGATCAACAGTCCCTACAGCTCAATGACCCTGGACCTTGGAGTGCTGAACATAACATATGACCGGATCATCGCTATTGCATTTACGGCATTGATACTTATCTGTCTATATTTATTCCTTACAAGGACCGATATTGGCCGTGCGCTGCGGGCAACGAGCCAGAACCATGAAGCAGCTATGTTAATGGGTGTAAATGTCAATCATATGTATATGTTGAGTTTCGGGATTGGTGCAGCCCTGGCAGCATCAGCGGGCACGGTCCACGCTATCTTGTCCCCTTTCAATCCGTATATGGGTACCATACCAGGTATCATGGCCTTTACAGTGATCATTATTGGCGGTCTTGGCAGCATCCCGGGTGCTATCATCGCAGGATTGATGCTGGGACTTGTCCAGAATTTTACCATATTCTATTTCGGGGGAGCATGGAAGGAAGCAGTGGCATTCATACTCCTGATCATCGTGCTGGTAATAAAGCCGACCGGTATTTTCGGGGAGGAACACTGAGATGACTGTTAGAGAACTGGTTGGTAAATATGCAGTTTCCTCATACTCAGCCTACTTGTTGCTGGTAATAATCGGGCTGGCACTGCCACTGGTGATAACTGACGATTTCTATAACAGGATAATAATACTCACGTTTTTCTATATCATGTTCTCAACAAGCTGGAACCTGCTTGCATATTCGGGACAGGCATCCCTGGGACATGCGGCTTTTCTTGGCATAGGAGGTTTTGCTTCCACGATCCTTATCATAAACGGTGTAACACCAGTGTTGGGGGTGTTGACCGGCGCACTGGCTGCGTCCCTGGTGGGATTGTTCTTAGGTATTATTTGTGTCAGGTTAAAAGAATGGTTCCTGGGACTTGTCACATTTGGTTTTGCTATTATAATGGCTGCTGTGGTAAACGAGTTATCGGTCTTTATCGAGGCGATAAATGGTCTACTTAGTGCAGTCGGTCTGTC
>DUIM01000189.1:4630-5292 GCA_013330355.1 Methanosarcinales archaeon | reverse complement strand
AGGGTGTGTGATGAATATTGAACAGCCTGGTGATGGATACTGGTTATAAATTCAAGACTACAAAGGGAACCCATCTGTTCCTGCATGAAGTGTATGAACAGGACGTGGAGGGGGTAAACTTTTTTATCGACGACAACAGGGATCCCTGCGGCATCGTGATACTACGATTTATAGGGCTGGCCGACATCTCGGGGCTGGACACACTGGCAAAACAGATGGAAGGAGAGAGGATGTATTTACCCCGCGACTGGCGGGTACAGTTTGTGGATTATGAGATGGTGTTTATTGAGTGTATAGAGTAGAGGGAAATAATCATAGGAATATTTCCCTGTTAGTTGAATATATAGCCTGTTTGTGCAGAAATTTGAGGATTAACTGTGCTTTCAATTGCTCATGAGTGTATTGGCGTCTATTTGCATAAACGGTATTTTTCAAAGTGAATAACGGTTGTAACGATTTTTTTGTCAAAAACAAGCAATAAAATATTTATAAAGCATATAGGGGCTGTCCAACAATTACTATTATTATGAATTCTCTTGCTTACTTTTCGATTTAAGGCCCTAATTTATCTTCCTTTTTTTGGGATTTTGAGTTACCGGACAGTCTCTATACTAACTAATATGATAGGACTAATCCATGTAACACTAACTATTATGATAGCA
>DUIM01000189.1:0-4311 GCA_013330355.1 Methanosarcinales archaeon | reverse complement strand
GATAGCAATAAGTCATACAACATTAAATTATATGATAGGAATAAGCCATACATTAGAACAATTCAAATATTCCGATCCCTGCCAGGGTAAGTGCAGTCACAACAATCCCGGCTATCAGTACGCCCGTGAATATCGCAAGCAGGGCATGCCTGAATTCAATACCGAACACGAATGCAGCAGTGCATCCTGTCCAGGCTCCGGTAACAGGCAGCGGCACTGCCACAAATAAAGTAAGTGCCAGCGTACCATATTTCTCGAACCTTGCATTGTGATTGTGCTGAGTGCGGGTGAATAACCAGTTGAAAAATATATCCCACATTTTCCAGCGTCGCAGGAAATCCGATACCGGCCCGAGGAATAATAAAAGCGGGATGACAGGTATCATATTACCGATCACGGCCAGGAAGTACGCTTCAGGGACTGCCATACCGTAACCGCCAACCTCTGCCGGGGCAAGAGCAAGTGGTATGGCACCTCTAAGTTCCGATACAGGCAGCATGGAAATAATAATAGTGGCTGCCCAGTCCGGAATCCAGGAAATAAAAGCAGCAATAGTGGCACTAACTGTCATTTCCTTTCCCGGCCAGGACGAAATAAGCAAGCAGTGCCTCTAACTGTATCCTTTCATTGGCACCTTCCGTCAGCCTGAAATCTATCTCGCCGATACGATCCATCAATTTCACTTTGAGGATATCAGGAATGCTCTTGTCGAACATGGTCCTGTGTATCTGGACAATAATATCCTCGCCGGATAAGCCCTGGTTGATAAGTAGAGTGTCCAGTTTGGTCCTTGCACCGATAAAGTCCCCGCCCAGTGCCAGATCTATAAGGCTGCCTATTTCCTCTGGTCTGGCAGTGGCAGTGATCTGGTAGATTGCTTCCATATCTATCTTCTTATCCAGCAATCCGGCAGCCTGGAGGGCATTAATTGCTTTTCTCATATCACCCATGGAAACATATTTTATGGCTTCCATGCCCTCGTCGTTGACTTCAAGCCCCTCTATCCCTGCGATATGGGCTATACGCTGCTGGATGGCTTCAATTGAAATGGGGCCGAACCTGTATACGGCACACCTGGACTGGATCGGGTCTATGATCTTTGATGAGTAATTGCATGAGAGAATGAACCGGCAGTTGCTGGTGTACTTCTCCATGGTGCGCCTTAGTGCGCTCTGGGCGTCAGAGGTAAGTGCATCGGCCTCATCAAGGAAAATGATCTTGAAATCTGCTTCGCCCAGTGGAGATGTACGGGCAAAGTTCTTGATCTTGTTACGCACTACATCGATACCGCGCTCATCACTGGCGTTTAGTTCGGTAAAATTATTTGTCCACGTGTCGCCGAACAGATCCTTGGCAACAGCGATGGCTGAAGCCGTTTTGCCAACGCCGGGTGGGCCTGAGAACAGCAGATGGGGCAGATTGCGGGATTTCACGTATGACTGGAGGCGTTTTATTATTTCGTCCTGTCCAACCACATCTTCCAGGGTGTGTGGACGATATTTCTCAATCCATATCTCTTCTTTTATTTCCAGGACCTCCTTGTGGGATGAGTGTATATATGATTTGATAGGTATAAGGTTTGTTAAAATATTTCAGATAACAACAATTACACAATAACATATGTTCTGTATAAAGAAATTTGATGGACGTGTTGATCATGAGAATCTGGGACATCCCACCTGACAGATTTTGCCGGAACCACTTGCTTGGTGAGCACAGGGAACTCCATGCTGTGTGGTCTATCATCACCAATGGCAAGAAAGCATATGCCAACCACCCTGAGATTACAAGATGGAGGGGGAGGCTAAAAGCCCTGTATTTGAGGCATGAGGATCTTGTCAGGGAGATGAAGGAAAGAGGTTACAATCATCATACTCCACTTGACCCGGTACTTGCAACCGGCGATGGTATACAGTGCATTTTTGTGGTTCCTTATGAAGAGCAAATCAGGATTCTCCGGGAAAAGGGGTGCGAATGCAAAGTTTAGCTGGTCTTCCCTCAAATATTATATTTTTCAATATCTTCAAGCGTATTTACGTTTAAAAATGTCTTGAGTTTTGGATCCAACTCCCTGATTTTATCCATTTCTACATGTACCATATCTTCCAGATCAAAGATCGGAGCCAGAATGAACCTTTCACCATGTTCGATAGCCTTTTCGGTCCCGGCCAGCATAGGTCCGGTACGATATACCGCATGCAGGGGTTCATATATTCCATCAGATCTTACTGGCAGTGCCCCATCATGTCCCTTAGCGCATTTGAACAGGAATCCCACAACCCCGGCGTTAAGGAAAGGCATATCACAGGCAACAACAAAAACGTATTCACCAACAGCAGCCCCCAGTCCTTCAAGGATGCCGGCAAGGGGCCCCGTATCAACATATTTATCCACTACTACTATATGACCGGTGGTATATTCTTTAAGGAGTTGCTTTTGCCTGTCATCCCTTACTGATACAATGATCTCATCCACCACTCCTTCAAGGACTTCTATGGTATACTCGATGATCGGTTTACCATTTATGGGCATCAGGGCTTTCTCCTTATACCCGAGCCGCTTACCCCTGCCGCCAGCCAGTATTATTGCAGAAGTATTGATCATATTTTGATATCACTCCCATTGCTCTGTTATCCGGGTGGAATGGTACCTGGATTTGAGCCCTGTCAGGTCCAGCAGGTTTTTCATAATGCCATTGATGACATCAGAGCTATGCAGGATCACACCTTCATCGTTTCCGATCATTTCATATGCTTTATCAGTTTCAGGGACATCAAACCTGCTGATGTCCTCCCTGAATTCCTTGAGCCTCTCATTCCTGGATTCCCTTACATAAGGGCTGGATTTTGGCGTAATCCCTACAAGGCTTAGTTCATACCTGAAACACGGCCTGTTCAACAGGCTTGTTAATATGTATACTGCAACCGGGTACCTGTACTCGGGATCCACATCTTTTAAACTATTCTCCAGAATCCGGTAGATGTCTGTTTCCCGCCCCCTGTGATTATATGAATATACCTTTGAAGGGGGAATTTCCTGTTCTACAAGGTAACCAGTATCATTTAACGCCCTGAGGTAACCGGTAATGATCAACCTGTGCTGGTCATATCCTTCTGATTTCAGTTGCCTGGATATGCTACTTATGGAAAGCTGGCGCTCATTTAGCATATTTATTATTACATTAAAGAATTTCTCAGACATGTATAATAATTGGTATTGGTAACAAACCTGATAAATACTTTGGTAAATAACACTGGGACAACTTTTTACCACAGATGGACTACAGAGTGAATAAAAAAATATGGAACTGTAGTGTGGTTCTTGATCATACTATCAGTTGCATGGAATTGAGAAGCTCATATACGAATGTATAATTTCCCCGATATATTAGTAGTAAATTCTTATAAGAACATCTGGACGTTACCTTCGTCGTCCACGATTCTGAATCTAAAATAATCACCGGAATTGTCAAAAAGATAATCTATTTGCATAGTGCCGTTCTCATTGGAAATCTCGCTACATAGATTGCACATTTCAATACCATCTATTTTTTCAATTCCGGCGTATCGGATTAAATATCCTTCACTGGTCCGGGGGTCAGAGATACTGAAAATTACCTCTTCCGGACACCAGTTTTTTTCTGTCAGTTCCGGGTCATTATATTCCACTTCGTATTTTCCCACATTTGTAGTACAACCAGATGTTGCCAGTATGATGAGCAGTAATAATATTATGAGATTGAATTTATTAGACAGGCATAGCCCCTCCTTGATATGAATTGTATTTGGTTATTAGTATATAAATATATTGACGCGTGGTTGAATATAAAACCATTTATATATTAATATTATACTGTTGAACGTATACGATTGTATTTTATTTTTTAGTCCCGATAATAACCTCGATCATCTCAAATCTTTCTACATCGAACAGCCCTATGTCGGTCAGTCGCAGCTTAGGAATTACAGGCAGTGCAATAAAGGAGTGTGTAATAAATGGCGCAGGCAGCGTGCATCCCATTTCCTTAATTGTTCCATGCAGTCCCTCAAGCTTCAATGCCACCTCTTCCACGGGGTCCGGGCTCAACAACCCGGCAAAGGGCAGCGACATGCTGTCCAGCACCTCCCCATCCTGTACCAGCACAATGCCACCCTTTATCTCCTTAATAGCATTTGCTGCCAGTGCCATGTCGGCATGGTCGGTCCCGGTCACAACCACGTTATGGCTGTCATGCCCGATGCTCTGTGCAAAAGCACCCGACTTCAGGCCAAACCCATTGACAAAACCCAGTCCGATGTTACCATTCTTACC
>DUIM01000026.1:1448-5210 GCA_013330355.1 Methanosarcinales archaeon | reverse complement strand
ATCTTCTCGCCCAGTCTGAATGCGGGTGTTGGCATGGTGGGTGCGATAAGTACATCCGTACTTTTCAACGCCTGCTCAAAGTCCTGTTTAATAAGTGTCCTGACCTTCAGGGCCTTCAGGTAATACTTGTCCATGTACCCTGCCGACAGCGCATATGTACCAAGGAGGATGCGTCGTTTCACTTCCTCGCCAAACCCTTGTGCGCGTATCTCGCTGTATGTAGTATGCCAGTCGTGGTCCTTTTCCAGGCGCAGCCCGTAGCGCATACCGTCGAACCTGGCCAGGTTTGAGGATGCCTCACTCATGGCAATGACATAATAAGCAGCCAGGGCGTACTTTGTGTGCGGCATCTCCACTTCCTGCCATGATGCTCCCAGGTCTTCCAGCCTGTGCACACCGTCCCATACCGACTTTTCCACAGCCTGGTCAATCCCCTCACCAAAATATTCCTTTGGTACGCCAATAGTAAGTCCCTTCACATCGTCAACCAGTGCATTTGTATAATCCTTCTCACCGGGTACGGATGTGGAATCCCGCAAATCATGTCCTGCAACCACATTGAACAGCAGTGTCATATCCGCCACATTGGAAGCAATGGGTCCTATCTGCTCCAGGCTGTTGGCATATGAGATCAAGCCGTACCTGGATATCACGCCGTAGGTGGGTTTTAGCCCCACTACGCCGCAAAAGGATGCAGGACACCTGACCGAGCCGCCTGTATCAGAACCAAGGGACAGCGGTACTTCACCTGCTGCTATCGTTGCCGCACTGCCACCTGATGACCCGCCAGGCACCCGCTTTGTGTCCCAGGGGTTAAGTGTGGGGCCGTAATGACTGGTTTCAGTGGATGTTCCCATTGCGAACTCGTCCATGTTTACCTTGCCAACGATAACAGCCCCCGCCTCTTTCAGGCGCTCAATTACATGGGCATCATATGGGGGCACATAGCCGCCCAGGATCCGGGATGCGCATGTGGTTTGAATACCTTTGGTTGAAATATTATCTTTGATGGCAATTGGTACGCCTGCCAGCGGCCCTTTGTTATTAGATTTACTGGCAGCTTCAGGTGCTGATTCCTTTGCCACTGTAATGAATGTGTTAAACTTACTGGCCTCGATTCTGTCAATACACTGGCCTAGAACCTCCTTAGCAGACGAATCCCGTATATCCTCCAGTGTCTGTGATACCGTTATCATTCCAACACCTCAGATTATCCTTGGGGCCTTGAAGTAGCTGTCCTGTGTTTTAGGTGCATTGCCGATTGCTTCATCCTGGCTGAGGCAATCAGTGACCTTGTCATCCCTGAACACATTGTTCATTTCCAGCACATGGTACGTGGGCTCAACTTCTTTTGTGTCCACCTCGTCCAGCTGCCCGAAATAATCAAGTACAGAGTTCAACTGTCCCGCATATCCTTCAAGCTGCTCCTCTTTTATTTTCAACCTGGCAAGCCAGCCAATATGTTCCACGTCCTTGGTTGTTATCATGATGTTACATCCAGTTTTATCCTGTTTTCCTTTGCAACCGAATAAAGATATTTTCTTATATAGCCTTTGTCTTGCTTTTTGAACCCTGCCTGCCTGGCAAGTCTGCCAAAGGCTGCCCATACCCCGCTGCCATACTGGAAAGCTTTTTTTTCCCGCCATGCGATCCCGGCCGGCACCACATTTTCCGCGGCCTTGCGCAGAATGTATTTGCCGACCAGTTCGCCGCCAAACTCCCTTACCTTCAATTCAGCCGGAATGGAAAGGGCCAGCTCGACCACAGCAGGGTCAAGAAACGGGGCCACCAGTTTTATTCCCGCTGCCTCTGCCACGGTATTATCCCGCAGGATATCCCGCCGGGGCAGCCGTGCCACATCTGCGGCAATAGCTTCATGCAGGGCAGATGCCCCCTCTTTTGCAATTTCCTTATACCTGTGATACCCGCCGAATAGCTCATCGGCTCCCTGACCGGCCAGCAGTAGGTCGGTATTTCTGCTCTTTGCCTTGGTGCAGGCAATATAGAGTGGCACACCCAGTGAGATGGTCATGGGGTCTGCAGTTTCCAGGGCCTCCATAACACAGGGAATAGTCGATTCAACATCATCAAGGTCGATCATCTTAAGAATGAGACTGTTCTCTACACCCAATAATTGTGCAGCATCCGGTGCCCATTTCACATCATTTGACCCTGGAAAGCCAATTGTAATAAGTGTTATATCTGGTACATACCTAGCTGCCAGTGCTGCTATCAGTGAACTATCCACTCCTCCTGAAAATAATACGGCACAATCGGGTGTAAGGTATTTTTTTACACTCTTCGACAAGGTGGTGGTGATCATCTCCTGTGCTGCAGTCTCGTCGTTGGTAATATCTGACTTTGTATGCATCGGAACCTTCTATGTCATGAGTAATAAAATATGTTTTTGCAGGATATGATCCAGGGATTTCCACATAAAATCAATGACAAGTCGACCCGATAAAAACCTTTATCACCCACACCCCACATAAACCCTCACAGCAACCATGAACAAAAAACTCTACGTTCCACACCCCGGACACTTCGACGGCCTCCAGCAAATGCTGGAAAGCTCAAAGGATATCTATTCCATCTATATGGCAGGCTCGCCCGACTACATAGGCACGGGCAGGGTCAACCTGGGCCATGCCGGACTGGAAGAAGTCGCCAGGCATACCGAATACTGCCATAGTAAAAATGTAAAGATCGAAATGGTACTGAACAGCTCATGCATGGGCGGCCAGCAGCTTACTACGGAAGGATATAACCTCATACACTGGTACCTCTCAAACCTTGAGGACATAGGCGTGGATACCGTAGTAGTAGCAGACCCATACCTCATAGAGATGATCGCCAGCGAGTTCAACATACCGGTGGTGGTCAGCGTGCTGGCATTTGTTGACAGCCCCCAGAAAGCCGAGTTCTTCGAGCAACTGGGAGCCTCATCTATTGTAATAGACTCCAACGTGAACCGTCATTTCGATGTGCTTGAAGCTATCAGGGATGCGGTGGACTGTGAACTAAAACTCCTTGTGAACGAAGGCTGCCTGTACCGCTGCCCGTTTCGGTATGCCCATTTCAACTTTTTCTCCCACGTCAACGGGCCACCTCCCCGGCCTAATGTGCAGGACGACTATTACTACCACAAATGCCTGACCCTGCGCATCAATGACCCCTCACTTATCCTGAAATCACCATTCATCAGGCCTGAAGACCTGGAGGAATATGCACACATAACAGATGTGTTCAAGATAGGCGGGCGCTCACATTTCATAAACTGGATACTAAACTGTGTCAACGCTTATGCCGCTGAGAGCTACGACGGAAACCTGATGGACCTGATGGACTGCCCCAAAGACCTGATCGATCTGTTCAATATTCCTAATAAAGCACTGGACGGGGCCATCGAACAATGGAAAAAGCACAGTACGGTCTGCCATACATGCGGGTACTGCCAGCGCAAGATATCAGAGATTGCTCAAGTGTATGACAATAAGGGCACTACTGATGAGAAACTGGTACAATGGAACACTATAACGAAAAAAGGAATTAAAACCTGATGAAGCCGGAAGAACTTTTAAGGACACGTGCCGACCTGGAGGACGGCATCAAGCGGCTGATCGGCCGCGCAGTAATGGTGATCGAACTTGACATTTTTGCCCTGCCATGCGGTTGTTCCGGATATACCGCTAATTTGAGGGGGTTCCAGGTGGACGACCTTGAGGTATTCGAAGAGCATATCCTGAAACTGCTGGAAAGTAC
>DUIM01000026.1:0-1118 GCA_013330355.1 Methanosarcinales archaeon | reverse complement strand
GCAAAAGCCGTAGGTTCTCCTTCGAATTTTGTATTTGCCAGGATAATCCCTGGCACGCAGGAAATTGCTTCTGTGAACGTACGCAACCTGTGCCCGCGCTGCCATTCTGATTTTGCTTCAACATCAGGTAAACGGCCGAGACCGGATATTTATATTCTGCGCCTGAATAAGCGTAAGAAGTAACTTTCGAAAACAGGATATAATATATGTATTATTCATTATAGATTGCCGATTGGTGATTATTATGGATGAGCTTATGGATTACAAATGTGTGGAATGCCTACGCTAAGATCCTGCTGAGGATTTGTGTGAGATCCATTACTGGATCGACCCGTATGAAAGTGCATGCGCTTTATTCATCCTGGCCCGGGATTGACCAAGATGAATATGCATGCGGGTATTCATCCCTGACCCGTATTGATTTTGGGATCATCCCAAAATTTGAATCTTGTGGATTGCCTGACTGATAAGTTGTTTTCCTATGAAAACATCGTATCTATCTCTTTAAGTCTATTTTCCAGGATTATACTAATAGAATCGCTGGCGTCATCGAAGGTAGTGAAATTTTCGTACGTCCTCTCCAGTCGTTTTTCCCAGTTATCCTTTACCAGGAATAGTACCCTGGCATATTCTTTCAACAATCCGAACCTATTTTGTTCAAATACTTTTGCCTGTCTGGCACTCTCGAAAATATTGATATAAATTTGTTTGGAATTTTCTGCATCAATGGTTTTTCCAGGCAATTCATTAAGCACCTTACTATAATAATCCATAACCGAAGTGTTGACAGTGTCGAAGTCCCTTATCAAATCCCAAATTTTCAAGGCGATTTGTTCAGCTTCTACATTTCTCGGGGTCTCGTATTCTTCTTTCAGGACATTTGCCCCTGACTGATTCTTTTTCAGATAGAAATGAGGTGTTTTCCATTCTGTCTGGAAATCAGCAGCAAACCGTGCAAGCCGTTCAAAGTAAAAATCCATCTCAAAGATATTATCAGGTACAGAGCACATCTTCTCTTTTAATAAAATTGATGGTTTCACATCAAATTCATAATCTATATATGGTTTTAATGGGACTTTACCATCCATTTCCTGTAACTTATTATAGTTTGCAAGCCA
>DUIM01000012.1:13078-14059 GCA_013330355.1 Methanosarcinales archaeon | reverse complement strand
ACAAAATTGCGGTGTTTTTGACTTTTGAGCACAGCGAAAAGTCTAGGTTTAGAAAATCACGACGTGATTTTCACCTGGATCGCTACTATGCTTAATTACTTCTTATTTGATAATTGACCTACTGAAGTTTATCAAGCACAGTAATCCTCCTAGTCAGACTGCGGTGCACCCTCTGTATGTACACATCAACAACTGAAAAGCCGGCAGATACAGCCCACTCCTCAACAGGACATTCAGAGACCACCACTGCCCGACCTCCTGGACGCAGGACCCTGAATATCTCCTGAAGAGAATGTTTCATAAGAATATCCAGAGACCTGGCCTGAATAAGTGCAGACCTGCCGTAAGGCGGGTCAGTCACAACACAATCGATACAGCCATCCTTCAGTGCCATATTACCTGCATCCTGGAACATGAGGGAATGATCAGGCACATAAAAATCAAGATTCATCCCGGCACCCAGCAGAATCTTCCTCTGTACATCACAACCCAGCGTCACCGCACCCATAAGCCCTGCCTCCACCAGTATCCCACCAGTGCCGCAGTACGGGTCAAGTACCATGCTCCCCGGTCCAACGCGGGCGATATTTACCAGGGAGCGAGCCAGCCTGGGCATAAGTACGCCAGGGTAGAAGAATGGTTTGTTCTGTGGCCTGCGGTCTTCAAATGAACCACGATCAACAGATGCCAGCACACGACCGAAGATACATTTTTCATCAGTCAGTACTGCCCGGTACCGGACGTCAGGATTTACAAGGTCGGCCCTATATCCTTTATTGTACAGCACCCCGCCGATCTTTCGTTCAATATCCTCAGATGAGATAGGACTTTTACGCTTTATTTTCTTAGCCCTAACTTTATAAGTGAGAGACGCAGGTTCATCAAAATCCACATTCTCAACCATGTTCATAATATCAGGTAAAGTTGAATCCGAAATACCCAGCACATTGATAATATGCCATGTCAGGGCCAGGCGTTTGC
>DUIM01000012.1:7117-12723 GCA_013330355.1 Methanosarcinales archaeon | reverse complement strand
CATTTGAATTTACATTCGCATTTGGGATATCAACAATAAGCATCTGGTCGAATCGATATAGAACCGAAAATTCAATATCTTCGGATTCCAGGGCCCCGATAACTTCAGCTACCGGTATATCGGGATGCTCACCCGAGAGTTCAAAAGCAACCAGGGTCATAATTCAATCACAGGCTTCGGGTGGCTGCATATTATCTTTCAGTTCTTTGAATATCTCTGCCATCACGCCATAATGCATGAACTGTTCGTGAAGCCTCTCAGCAGAAACCTTTTTTGCATAGGAATCATCTTCCCAGGGAATATCCAGGTCATAGTTCACATTTTTTAATAATAAGCCACAAGCCGGTGCCGGTTCCAGTCCCTCTTCGAACTCTTCCGGATGGAGCATGCGTTTAAGCCATTCAACTTCACGGGTCTGGTCCCCCACCATACGAAGAGCTGTAACGATCTTACGCACCATATGCCATACGAAACTATCAGCCTTGATATCAAGATTGATTAATCTGCCTTCCAGCCTTATATCGATCCGTTCAACTGTCCGCACAGTGGACTTATCCATATCCGGTGTGGAAAAATTGGCAAAGTCGTGGGTACCTCTTAAGAGCTTTGATGCTTTTCGCAAAAGTGAGATATTTAAACATTCACCACAAACGAAATATTTGTATTCCCGGCTTACAGCATGCCGCCGTGGGTCGAAATCATCAGGTACTTCAGCCCTTGACCACACCCAGATAGACGGCGGCAGTTTGCTGTTAATCACCCTGGGTATTGCCAGTTTCGGGTTATCTGTATTAAAAGCGATTACCTGTCCAAGGGCATTGACTCCTGCATCGGTCCGACCGGAACCGGTATATCTTGCACTTTTAGGGTCCGCAATGATTTTAAGTTCTTCAAGAGTTCTGAAGAGTTCTTTTTCAATTGTTGGCACATCAGGCTGAATCTGGTATCCATGATACCCAGTGCCTATATATGCAATCTTTAATGCTATCCTCATAAGTTCGATCTTATTGGAATATGTGCGGCTAAATAATAAAAGTAACTCAATGGTGTGGTCAAAGTGATCATTTCCTATTGGCTCCCTTTTTTTGCCGGTAATAATCAACAATCATTACCAATGCTATCATGAACAGGCACCCCATCAGGAACCACAAGCCCAGGTGGGATGTAAAATCCAGATCAAAGGTTGAAACACCCTTTTCCAGGGTGGCTGGTTCAATATACATGGTAGGTATGTGTGATGGCATATCAGTTGCTATTTCAGTTGCTTCGGGTACAGCTTCAGCGATGTTCGTGGCATCCGGTGCAGTTGCATTCGATAGGGTTTTTTGTGCCGAATCATTCACCACACCAATGATTGTATCTTCTGTTACTTCCGAAAAATTGCCTACAAGGTCCATCGAAGAATCCATTGAAGACCCTTCTTCAAAAATTCTTTGGGCATTGCCATCTGGCATCATGCTATTGGAGGAGGTAAATTTACTTGTCAGCAGTTCAACAAAACCTGATGCAAAAAAAGCAGTCAGAATGACACCAAGGTATTTTTTCAGAACTTCGGTAATAGAAGTACTACCAAGTTTTTCAGGCACCACGACAATAAGTTTGCGTACAGGTGCATAGACTTTGACCTCCCTTCCTTTCTCGCTGTACTTAATGCGCTCGATCTTTACCAGTCCCACGTCCACAAGGTTTTCAAGATTATATTTTATAGTGGTCAGTGGAACATCCAGTTGTTTGGCGATATCGGATGCACTCATGGATTGCCCTGCAAGAAGTTCCATTATTTTCCTGGCAGTGTCATTGCTAATGACCTGGGTTATCTTTTTTGATTCATCACCAAGAGGGAGCACCAGAAGTTTTTCACTGTCATCATTTATTTCATTATCAGCCTTGTCCTGACTGTTGACTCCAGTGTCCCCGCGTACATCATCCATACATTGACTTATGTGGATTATATTGATATACATGCCTATAACTGCGAACTGCCCTGCACTTATTGGTCATCTGGTAATGTCTGCATCCTGCTGAAATGCCGGCTGAACTGGCTGCGGCGTTTGATATGCTGGTGTTTGGCAGCACGTTTTACAATACCGCTCCAAAACTCATCTTCCATTATGTATCACCTCAGGTATATGGATATACTACAGCAATGATAAACCACATCCAAGAGCACAGTGAAAGTAATCCCAGGAGAATGATATGATAGTAGAACAGGCAGGGAATCAAGATGCTTCAATAACCCTTTTATATTATGAAACGATTCTATGAGTGAGGTTTTTAATATGGAAGAACTTAAAATGAGGGATCGGGTTCTATATTACTGAATCGGTCCGTGATAAGCACATAACTATTTTCGACACCACACTGCGTGATGGTGAACAAACCCCTGGCGTATCTCTTACATTTGAACAGAAAAAAGAGATTGCTTCCCAACTCGACAAGCTTGGCATTGATATACTTGAAGCAGGTTTTCCCATGTCATCGGAAGGGGAGAAACAAAACGTAAGTGAGATCGCCAAAATGGGTCTCAGGCTGGATGTATGCGGACTTTCAAGGTCAGTATTTTCCGATATTGACGCATGCCTGGAATGCGAAGTGGATATAGTGCATATTTTTATCCCCACATCTGATGTGCAGCGCATCCATACCATCAAAAAGAGCAGGGAAGAGGTACTGGACATGGCCATCAAGGCTGTGGAGCATATCAAGGACCACGGCGTAAAATGCATGTTCAGCCCCATGGACGCCACCAGGACGGATTTTGATTACTTGTTACAGATCAGCAAGGCGGTCCAGGAAGCGGGATGCGATGTTATTAACATTCCTGACACGGTTGGCGTTTTCGTGCCATCGGCCATGAAGGCTTTGATAGCAGATATCAAAAAGGATATCACCATCCCCATTGATGTTCACTGCCACAATGACTTCGGGCTTGCCGTTGCCAACAGCCTGGCAGCAGTAGAGGGAGGCGGCAGGCAGGTACAGGTCACCATAAATGGCCTGGGCGAGCGTGCCGGCAATGCCGACCTTGCCGAGACCGTAATGAGCCTGCACAGTATCTACGGTGCAAAGACCAATATCAAGACCGAGTACCTTGTGGAAACTGCACATATAGTAGAGCGCTATACTGGCGTAAGGATACCTCCGACAATGCCTATTGTTGGCGATAATGCATTCGCACACGAGAGCGGGATACATACCCATGGCGTGCTTACCAGGACAGATACATTCGAGCCAGGCATTATGACACCTGAGATGGTGGGTCATAAGCGGCGCATTGTACTGGGCAAGCATGCAGGCAGGCATGCGGTCGTAAAGACACTGAAGGATGCAAGTCTTGAACCTGACAATGACCAGTTGAATGAGATCATGGCCAGGATGAAGGACATTAGCAACAAGGGCAAATCCATCACTGATGCAGACCTGTTCGCCATTGCTGAAGCTATTATGGGCAAAGTGAAGAAATCCGAACGTCCCATTGACCTTATCGAAGTCTCTGTAATGACAGGGAATATCATCACACCCACGGCTTCTGTAAAGGCCATGGTGAGGGGTGAAGTGAAGGTAGGAGCCAGTATTGGTGTTGGCCCGGTGGATGCGGCACTGAACGCTGTCCAGGGTATCATTAATGGCCAGAGGACAATGAAATTGAGGGATTTCAAGATCGAGGCTATTTCAGGTGGTTCGGATGCACTTGCCGAAGTTATCATTGGTGTGGAGGATGACAAGGGGCGGATAATGACTGCCAGGGCTGCCAATGAAGATATTGTAATGGCATCAGTTGAGGCTCTTGTGACGGCCATGAACCGTATCCTTATGATACAGTAGGGAATATGAACCGACCGACTGCATACATTCTTGACCTTGATGGTGTGGTCTATCGGGGGAGAACGGTCATACCAGGGGCCTGCGAATCTATTGACAGGTTGAGGAGTTCGGGGCGCCGGGTGGTATTCCTCACCAATAATGCCACCCGCACCAGGGAGGCCATAGCCCGGCGGCTTGTGGATATGGGAATTCCTTGTAGTGCAGGGGATGTGATATCCTCTGCCTATGCCGCATCAGTCTACATTAAAGAGAAGTATGGCAGCAGTACAATCTATCCTGTGGGAGAGCAGGGGTTGGTTGAGGAACTGGAACTGGCAGGTCATACTATCAATGAACAGGATGCCGATTATGTGGTGGCTGGCCTGGACAGGGAGTTTACGTATGAGAAGCTTACCCGAGCTCTTGACCTGCTTATGAACGGGGCAAGGTTCATTGCTACCAATGACGATGCTATGCTGCCTACAGAACATGATTTCCTGCCCGGGGCCGGGAGTATGGTGGCTGCTATACAGGCTGCCTCAGGTGAGGTGCCTGATGTGATAGGTAAGCCTAATAAGCCGATTATGGATGTGCTGCTTAAGGAATACGGGCTGAAAAGTAAAGAGTGTGTTATGGTGGGGGACAGGCTGGAGACCGACATCCTGGCAGGTATCAGGGCCGGGATGCGGACTGTGCTGGTACTTACTGGAGCATCAGGGATAGAGGATATTGAATCTTCATGGATACGGCCCGATGCTGTTCTTGATAGTATCGCTGATTTGGAATAAGGCTTTTTTGCGATTCGTCCGTTCATTGTAATATTCCTCCTTACCAGGCGGAACACCGAAGATTTTATGTGCCATTATAACCTTCAAGCGTCCACTTTTATCTGTCAAAACAGCGCCTTGGTGGCTCAGCCCGGCAGAGCGAGTGATTTGTAATCACTAGGTCGGGGGTTCAAATCCCCCCCGAGGCTTCAATTGGTTTTATATTATTCCTGCTTTTTTAAAAAAGTAATAATGCAAGAAAGTCATAAAAGTCCCTACTGTTAATCTTAATAACTATACCCCGCAGCTCTGCTACGGTTTGGACAAGCTATGGTCAATGGTTTTAGAGTTGGGAAAAATCCCAACTCAATATTATTTATTCACTTTTTTAGACACATACCCGGTAAGCACCAGACAAAGGACTGCAATTATAGCTTCGAATCCCGGTACCCCTGTTTCCGTTGTTGTCGGTACTTCAGTCGCTTCATCTGATTCGACAACGATATCAATGGTATGTTCAGAGAATTCAGGTATATACATCATGACCTGTGCCTGTTCCCTTGTCTGCTGGGATATCCAGCATGTGGCCCTGGTAGCATTGAAGACCAGCTCGGGATCGTCCACACATGCCATGGGAGTACCATCATAGTGAATCCCAATCCTGTCCATTTCCTGCAGCATCAGGGATGTATTGTCCAGGTTGAAAGCCATTATCCTACCTGCCGGATCTGTGCAATTAACCCGTAATTGTATCATTTCCTGTGTCATTGACTGCAATTCTACGTGCATCTCTTCAGCATAATTCACCACACTGATAGAACCGCCTTTACCCAGACTGACCTCTGCACCTACCCGGTTACCTGCCATCTCTCTGACAAACATCCCGTGTACATTATCCAGGCCATGCATATTTACAGGTACTGCCCGCACTACAACAGAACTGTCTGCTGGTGAAGTGATGGATATCAGGTAATTGTCCTCTGAAATATCAACTGTATTGCCGGAGGCAGAGATTATGTAGACCACGATATCAGA
>DUIM01000012.1:0-6747 GCA_013330355.1 Methanosarcinales archaeon | reverse complement strand
CGAGATCGAAATTGATAGTATATTCACTGGAACTGAACACATTGATAACAGCACCCGGATTATCATGTATCTGGATGAATGTTGTCCCGTCTGTATTTGCTATCGTGGTCATGGTACTGTTGACCTGGGTGCTGTCATAATCAAACCCATCCACAACGATCGAATCGAATATTTCCACACCGTTTATGCCGTAGTTGGTAATGGCACCTGTCTGGTTATCCACATCAAAAGTGATATACTGGCCGTATAAACATGCGCCACTGTGCATGAACCCCATACCTTGCATACCCGCATCCTGGCGTAGCGTTTGCCCTGTTCCCATCATATCACCGGCACTAAAATTCCCATCAAACCGACGTCCTGTATCATCATTCATCGGACCGCCCATCCGGCATAGACCGGAATTGATCATAAGCACGACCATTATAACTGACAGACTGATCATTATCAAATATTTTAATTTCATACGCTGCCTCCTGTTTTATTAGGTTTTCACCTGATTACAAGATTTACCGGATAGAATATTAAATTTACCTCATACCCAGGCATATCCGTTAGACTTATAGGTAACAAGTTATATTCAGATAGTCGTAGCCCGGTAGTGTAGCGGTCAATCATTGGGGGCCCTGGATCCCCGGACCTCGGTTCGAATCCGTGCCGGGCTATCATACAATTTTTCGGTGCCTATCAAATGACGGTAACAAAAAGGCAGGACATGGTATCAATCGTTATACCTGCCTATAACGAAGAAAAACGCATTTCAGGTACACTACAAGAACTATCTGGTTTCTTTTCAAAAACCCCGCATGAGATACTGGTAGTAATAGATGGGTGCACAGATAGCACCCCGGAACTTGTTGCAGAATTTAGCAAGAACCATCCTGCTGTCAGGTCAGTATCCCATCCAACCAGGCTTGGAAAAGGTGGTGGCATACTGCTTGGCATTTCCAGGGCCAGAGGACGTATTATTGCAGTGGTGGATGCGGACTGTGCCGTTCCGCCCCACGATGTGGGCAAGATGGTTGACATGGCCTCGGGTGGAATTGACTGCGTGATCTCCTCAAGGTACCTGCCCGGATCAGTAATACACACCCACCAGCCCCCGCACAGGGTAATTGCCAGTCGGTGTTTCAATGCAATGGTAAGGGTGCTGTTCGGACTGCCCTACAAGGATACCCAGTGCGGCTGCAAGGTACTAAATGCAGAAATGGCCCACCAGGTAGCAGGTGATATCCTTACCCACAATTATGCTTTTGATGTGGAACTGCTATGGCGCATCAGGGACAGGGGATATACAACAGTGGAAGTGCCAGTGGAATGGCGCCACATCGAAGGTTCCAAGCTTGACCTGAAAAAAGTAATACCCCAGATGTTTGCAGCCGTGGTCAGGTTGAGATTGAAAAAGTAAGGTCAGACCGACCAGCTGTGACTTACCATCCGGCACATCTCCTTTATCAGGGGATGGTCCCAGGACTGCCGGTACACGAAAGTGAACTCTGCACCAGGGTTATGCTCGATCAGCTTTTTAGTGTTCGTAAGGGCACAGGTCAGTGATTCGTTGTCTGGCACATTTGCAACCTCGGCATTTAGTGGATATGTCTCTTTCAGTTCCAGGGGGTATGCGCCGAACGGAGGCTTGAAGTGGAGCACATGGTCGTATTCTGATTCATGCCTGACCCGCCCACCGGGTCGTATTAATACCGTCCCTTTCAGTTCCAGACGTTCCAGCCTGGAATTCCACCGGATGACCTCAGGTCTTTTTGTGGATTCTGGGCCGCAGTAAAAGTATGTGGATTTTGAAGATGGGTCGAACTGCTCAATCCAGTCAGCATATGTCACTGCCCGCTTTAGCCCGTCAAGCATCCTTGGATGGATGCGGGAGCGCCTTTCTACAAGTTCCCAGAGGTTTCCCTCACGCAGTGCCTGCTTAACCAGCCTTATCTCAGAGAATGTAGCGTACAGGTTATGGCGGGCCAGCAGTTCCTGCCTGTCAGGGCTGGCCGCAATCTCGCCAGCTGTATGGCCAATGCATACAGGACATGAACAGGGAAGATATTCCATATCCTTGATGCGGTATGTCCCCTCTGCGGTAAGGTACCTGCCGTCCTTAGCGTACAGGGCATAGGCTGCGGAATCGAACAGGTCACAGCCAAGTGCCACTGCCAGTGCGAACACCATCGGATGCCCTGCACCGAAAAGATGTACCGGAACTGATGAGGGCAGCCCTTTCTTTGCACTCACTATCACGTCCACCAGATCAGCATAGCGGTATGATTCCATCAACGGTACTACCGCACCTATGGGATAGATATCAAAACCAGCTCCTCCAAGTTCCCTGCCTGATAGCTCGCGCAGGTCCTTATGGAGGCCGCCTTGTACCGGTGCTGCCAGCAGCATGGAGCTGTCACTGTTTAGTTCCAGGGCTTCTGTGAGCCTCTGGTTAGTTATGGTAAGTTCAGTCTTTGCCGCATCCCAATCGGCAGAGGGCGGTGTAGGAATATCCAGTGGCACGCCGATGTCTGTACCGATATCCTGCTGGAACTTGATTATCTGTGCATTATCCACTTCGATATCGCCATACACACTCAACTGGAATGAACCGCTGTCAGTCATGATGGGGCCGTCAAATTCCAGCAGGCTGTGGAGCCCGGCTGATAGTACCTGCTCTTTTAGTTCCCGGTTGCGGTAGATGATGTATGAGTTCGTGATTACCATCTGTGCACCGAAACCCGGCATCTCTTTTGCAGGGATGGTCCGGATATTGGGATTGATGACAGGCATGATAGTGGGCGTCTCAACCGTGCCGTGAGGTGTGGTCAGGCGTCCTATCCTGCCTGCAGAATCCTTGTGTGTGATCTCGAAGATATCCGGCATATTCTATCCTGTTTCGTCTTGTTCTGGCATGTTCGATCCTATTTTATCCTGTTTATCCTTTCTTACTCAGTCCAGTCCAATTTACCTATTTAAAAGGTCTGCTGCCCTTACAAGTGGCAGCAGTTCTACTCCTATATTTTCCAGTCCTGCTGATGCACCTTCTTCCCTGTCCACTACCGTAATCACCATTTTCACAACCGACCCTTCATCCTTAAGGTCTTTAATGGCCTCAATCACCGAACCGCCGGTGGTGGTCACATCCTCAAGCATAAGCAGTTCCCTGCCTGCCACATCCCCGATAACCCGCCCGCCAGTACCGTATTCTTTTAAGGACTTCCTGATAATTACCAGGGGAAGGCCGGATTTTAGTGAAACTGCAGTTGCAAGGGGAATGCCTCCCACTGCAACACCACCGATGGCCTTGGCACGGATATGTTGCTCCTTCATGATGCCAACAATACGATTTGCAATCAGTTCCAGTGTGGCAGGGTCTGTGATGGCCTTCTTGATGTCAACATAATACGTACTCTTCCTGCCGGATGCCAGTGTAAAGTCACCGAACTTCACTGCCCCGCAGTTCTTTAATGCCTGAATCAGTTCTTTATCCATTCTTTTCACTACCAGGGTTCTTTCTTGACCTTAATGATGTATCCAAATATGTTCGTGGCCAGGTGCAGCAAGGGCGTGGCCACCAGTACGGTTATAATTATCCAGAAGCTGAAATAGGTATTGAACCAGTAAGCTGCAAAAACGTATGTCAGCAACCAGGCACCCAGCACAAAATCAAGCTGGTCCGCCACAGGGAACATGGCACCCCGTTCAAGGTTCAGACGCCGTTTTACAAAACTCTCTGCACTATCACCCAGCAGCGCACCAAAGGCCATCAGGAACACTATGAATAATGTGCTGAGTGAGTATGCATCCAGGACACCTCTGAACAATGGCCAGTTATCGAGTACTCCTGATGCTATGAGCCGGGGTGCAAGTCCGATCTGGATTATCCCAATCATGATTCCGCAGGCGGTCCCGGCTACCAATCCCCTTATTGTCTTGCCGTTGCCCAGTATGCGCTTGCCGTCAGGGAAATACTTTCCCAGGTCAATCGGAGTACCTCCCCCGAACACTGCAGCCATGGGATTTGCGATGTATGCAGGCAGCATAAGCCAGATGGATGCAGCCAGGATATCGATCAAGGTCATGCTACCTAAATACTCATTTTTGGTGTTAAAAGTATTGAATCGGATGTCAGACTGTGAATGGTATACACTCGATCCTGCCAGAGTCCAGGTTCCTGAACTCCACGCCTCCGGGCACGCCCAGTATCTCGACTCCGCCAAACTCGTCCACTCCACACAGTATATCCTGTTCGGGATGGGTGCCTGGTGTGATATCACAACTAATGCGGGTGCTACTGCCAATGGATACAACGATCTTTAGCCGCTTTGAGGCGGGGTGGTTTTTAGGCAGTACAATGAGCGGTGTGCCTACTTCCCTTAACATGTAAAGTACACATTTTATACCATTGATAGTGGTCTCTTGTGTATCAAAACCGGATGAGACCAGCAGGTCGTCAGGTTCAAGCCCCAGTACGATCTCCTCATCTTCAGTTTCAAGGAAAAACAGGTTTCTTGTTCCGGCTTTTACAATACCGATAACCCCACTGTTACCGTGGAGCATCAGTATTTCATTGTAATTCAGGGGTATCATAAATTGATGATGTTCGCTTAATATCAGATTGTACGGTCATGCAAGTTCCACATTACTGGACCGGCATGCAGGGCAAATGACATTTTTACCAATACCCTTAAATTTATTTTTGCAATCTTTGCATATGTATTCCTTTGCATCTAATTCATCTGCCATATCTACAGAAAATGCATCTCCTACGCTGCACATAGTTTGATCTCACCTCCGGACCTGATTATATCATGATTATGTATGTTGAATTGGATGGATGTTATACATAACTTTCGGCCATTCCGGAATCTTTACCATTTATATTTCAAATACTATCTGCAGCTAATCGGCATAACATCCATTTCGCACCCCGAACCGCTAGATACCCATGCGTCTACTGGGCACCACATCAGCGCTTGCCACCTGTCCCGGGTGCCGTAAACAAAGGGGGGAAGGGGGGGAGCGATATTGACAACCGGCAGAAGTGGAAGTTATGGAATAAAATTATTATTAAGCTGGTTGTGCTATATCAGATGTAACGGATTTTTCATTAACTGCCACGTATTCTGCAAAAGAATTTGATTTTGGAATCGGTGAGTTGTCTTCTATTAATCCCTGGATATGCATTTCAATTGCATCATACATATTTTGTTCTACTTCTTCACGGTTAGCACCTGTTGCAACACAACCTGGCAGATCAGGTGAATATGCTGAATAATTATTATTTGCTTTTTCAATCACAATTAGGAAACGATACATTTTATTCTACCTCTTTCAATTTTGTTTGTTTTAGGATACTATTCAAAGTCCCGGGTGCTAAGTCATCATTTGAATGACCGGCAATTGTTACTCTGCCTGGTTTTTTATGATGCTTGTATTGCTTATGACTTCCTTTGGTTTTAACTAAATACCAGCCATCTGCTTCTATCTTTTTAATTACATCACGTACTTTCATCATGATCTCCTTTATGCGTGCAAGAAAAAAAGCGGACGGGTTATTCCCCGTCTACCTTTGCATACTGTGGCGGCATGTGGACGATATGACATCTGTGGCAACTATCACCTATACCGTATCTAAGACCGTTAGCTTCCTCCAGATTCCCAGCATCGATCAACACACCCATAGTATCGATCATCCCCTGGATATCCTCGCTGACATAGTATCTGGGCTCAGAGTCATGACACTCCAAACATGCATCTGTCATGTTGTCAAACATCGAATCAAACAGCTCGAAGCTCTCCTGTGCACCGTCCTGGTCACCTTCATTAATATTCACCCCAATTCCGTCAAAACCCATCAGCAGATAATACATCTTTGCATCTTTCCAGGGTATAGGTCCATCCGGCGTCTCAATCATCACATCTCTGAAATCACCCCAGTAATATTTGTAATATACAGGAGTCAGGGTGTCCAGGTGGCAGTCAGAACAGGTTTCGCCCACCTCTTCCATTGCTTCACCTATAGCATCCTGGTCACCGTCAGCCAGTGCACGCCCGAGTTCGTCAACTGCCTTTTGATTGTAGTATTTTTGCCACTCAGGTACCATTTTGGAACTATATTCATAACATTCAGAAAATTCCTCAAAAGAATTGCCCGCATTCTGTAAATCTCCCTGCCCAAGGTTCACTGGAATTCCCATCATCGATTCTCCGAGTTTGTACATTTCAAGGAGATACTCAAATGGCATTCCGGGATATGCAGTCTCAGTATAGTACTGGTCAAGCGACTGCGGAAGACCTTTGTCTTTTATGTTGTTGTTATTAGCTGTATTTCCTGGTTTATCTTCATCAGCCAAAACCTGCCATATTGTCGATCCACCGAATATTATAGCAATGGCTATTATTATTATTATTACTGACTTACTGTTCATTACCTTTCCTCCTTGTAATATGCCGATCCGGATCAGACTGATCAATCAGCATTTATCCACGAATATAATTAATAATACGTATATATAAATTAATCTATTTACCATTGATATAAAAAAATTAATTGAGAGTGGATGTTCCATCAATACTGAAATAATTAAAATATAGTCAGGCGGACTTCTGCATTCGTAAAAGCTAATATTGCCAATAAGAATTATCGATGGGCTACCCCATACAAAGTTTCAATCCCCATATTGATCAGTGTCTGCATTGAACCAGCAAAAAATACTTTCACAAAACACCCTTGAAATAATGCCCTGAAGTAGA
>DUIM01000111.1:5254-6009 GCA_013330355.1 Methanosarcinales archaeon | reverse complement strand
AGCGGGAACTGCCCGCTCTTACCTACCGCACCGCCAAAGAAGAGCAGTGTAATAATAGTAAGTTGACCCGAGGGTATATGATGAATATTTTCGAAGACCGTACTGAACTGGAGCAGATATACTGTCTCATGCCCGGTTATATGAGGAAGTACATGTTCAACCATATTGCTGTATAATATTACTATACCAGCCAAAAACAGCACATCACCCACACGGGTTGTGAGGAATGCCTTCTTTCCGGCAGCAGCTGCTGTAGGTTTCCGGAACCAGAAACCAATTAGCAGATATGAACACAGTCCTACCAGTTCCCATGCAATAAAGAACTGGAGGATATTATCTGACAGTACAACACCCAGCATAGCAGCAGTGAACAATGCAGTCTCTGCAAAATACCTGGGTTTGGCTGGATCATGTGCCATATAACCTATAGCATAGATGTGGATGAGCAAACTCACAAAAGTGACCATCAACAACATTACACTTGCCAGGGGATCAATCAAAATACCAACGTTCAATACTGAAAACCAATGCGCAGATACCTCAATAGGTATACCTGTATTATATATCTGTAAAAATGCCAAAATAGATATAATACAGGATATGGCGATTGCCAGTATCGGTATATATCCTCCGCCTGAGGGTAGTTTCTTGCCAAAAGCAAGGGTAAGTACGAATGCTAACACCGGAAGTGCCGGTATCAAATATACTATATTATCAACAGCCATGTCTTACCACCTCAGGATGTTGATGTTGTC
>DUIM01000111.1:2007-4841 GCA_013330355.1 Methanosarcinales archaeon | reverse complement strand
AACAGCACAAAAACATGACCGTTCACCTGGCTGAAATGTGACGCAAAGGCTATCAGGTTGATGTTAGCTGCATTGAGCATCAGTTCCACACACATCATGATCATAATTCCTGACCTTAATGTCATCACACCATAAGCACCAATGCAAAACACAATGGCTGCAACAATTAGATAATAACTGACCGGTAACATTACTCCTCCTCCTTCTTGGCCATGTAAAGACTTCCTAACAGTGCCGCTAACAGGACCAGTGCAAGGACCTCGAACGGGATTACATATTTGGTGAACAACAGTCCACCCACATGTTCAATCCCACTTGCATCCTTTGAGCCGTCCTCCCAGACTGTATAATCAATAGGTACACTTTCCGGCAGAGTGCCTGGCACAAAAGGCCCTAATCCGGCAACACTAACTATCGCAAGTAATAATGCCGCCAACAATAAAAGTGCAGTCAATATGCTAATTACTCTACCTGTGCCTGATATTTGTTCCATATTCACTCCACCTCCTCGTTTCTCGCAGTAAGCATTACTGCAAAGAGTATCATCACACCGATAGCTCCTACATACACCAGTAGCTGCACTACAGCTATGAACTGCGCATTAAGCAGTACATATAATCCGGCAGCACCTATCATAGCTATAACACAATGGAAAGCACTGTGTACTACTTCCTTTGATTTTACCACCATGATGGATGAACCGATCATGATTATTGATATTATTGCAAATGGTATGATCTGTAAGTCTAATGTCATTTCGTATACCCCCCTGTCCTGCCTTCAAGTTCGGCTTTATTCGGAGCCGCAAGCTGGTCAGGGCTGTAGACTGTTTCTGCTTTGGTCCAGCAAGCCAGCTCAAAGTGTTTTGTCATAGACAGTGCCCCATTCGGACAAAAATCAACACAAAGTCCGCAGAACATACAATGCCCGTTATCAAATTGTGGATACCATTTTCCGCTTTTTACTATCTCAATAACATTATTGGGACACATCTGGGAACATATTCCGCACCCTACACATTTATCCATATCCAGATGTTGCTGCCCCCTGAATGCATCAGGCAGATCCATAATTTCTTCAGGATACAGTCTCGTTACAGATTTTGTGTATACAGTGCGAAGAGTTATTTGTAAATTTTTTAATACCATCTTTTTCCCCTCCTAGGCCCAAATTAATCCTATTATTGTGGACCACACAAGGTTTAGCAAAGCAAGTGGAATTAATACCTTCCAGCCTATATCAATGACCTGATCGATCCTGTATCTCGGCAGGGCAGCTCTGATCCATATGAAAAGCATCATCACTATTATTACCTTGGCAATCACCCAGAAAATCCCGGGGATGTATAGGTTACCAACAATCGGGAGACCATTCCATCCACCCAGGAATATCAGGGTAACAATAAAAGAACCTACAACTGCATGGAGATATTCAGCAAAGAATGCCAGCCCCCATCTCATCCCGCTGTATTCCGTAGCCCATCCTGCGACGAGTTCTTCTTCTGCCTCAGTCTGGTCAAAGGGTATTCGTCCCACATCAGCCAATAAGGCTATGAAGAATACTACAAAACCCAACGGCTGTGCAATAATGAACCATATACTTGACTGGGCTTCCACTATTTCCACGATATCCAGTGAATGCGCCATTACTGCCACACTAATAATAGTAATACCCAGTGGAATTTCGTAACCGATCATCTTTGCTACGTTCCTGAACGCGGCAAGCACTGCATATTTACTGCTTGAACCCCATCCTGCCATAAATGTAGCAAAAATGGCCAATCCGGATACTGCTTCAAGATATAGGATACTGATATCCATTCGGGATACTGCTACTGCATAATAGTTCCCGTTGATATAAAGGTAATCGAAGGGAATTACCGCCACCATCAAAAAACCTGAAGTGAGTGCAACAATCGGTGCCCCTATGAATAACCATTTATCAGCCTTTGCAGGGATAATATCTTCTTTAGTGAACAATTTGATAGCATCTGCAATCAACTGCAGTACACCAAATCGACCCCCTACACGGTTGGGACCTATCCTGGATTGCATATCTCCCAGGAACTTGCGCTCAAGGTATACCATTACCAGAGCTCCGCCGAACACGGCTCCTATCACAAGCCCGCCAAGAACGCCCCTGATCCAGGGCGCAAATGGATTGGATGCAAAAATAATAACAAGGTAATCCATAATAATTTCAAATATTCCCATAAATTACACCTCCTACCTGTCTACCTCACTGGTACAAGAATCCATACTCGCTGCTATGGCTGCCACATCAGCTACGTATCCTCCCAGCAATAATGGCGGGAGTGCCTGTGCCGTAGCAAAAGCAGGACCCCTGATCCTGAAACGATATGGTTTATCGGAACCGTCAGAAATTATGTACATTCCCATTTCTCCCCTCGGATCTTCAATACGGGCATACACCTCTCCGGCTTTGGGCCGCGTAATATATGGTGTTACATCCTGCTTATACGGACCTGAAGGCATCTGGTCCAGACACTGCTCAATAATATAGATACTCTCAAGCATCTCCAGTAATCGTACTTTGACACGTGCAAATACATCACCATCGGTCTGGGTGATTACCTTAAAATCAAGATCGTCATATACCAGGTACGGTTCCATCCGCCTCAGGTCATACTCAACGCCTGTGGCCCTGAGTGGCGGTCCTGCCACACCAAGTTCGCTGGCTTCTTTGGCAGTTAATACTCCTACACCTTTAGTCCTTCTGAGGTAGATAGAATCACTGGACATCATCGCATCATGGGATTTGACCTGTTTCTTTAGCTCGCTCAGTGTTTTTAATGCCATATCCTTATAGCCTGG
>DUIM01000111.1:0-1632 GCA_013330355.1 Methanosarcinales archaeon | reverse complement strand
TTGAACCTGTAATAGCTTCCAGCAGGGACACCACCCCTTCCCGCTCCCTGACCATATATATGAACATGGTCAAAAAGCCTACATCAGTAGTAAATTCACCTATCCCTAACAGATGGCTCTGTAATCTGCAAAGTTCATTAGTTAATACCCTGAGATACTTGGCACGCTCAGTTGGTTCTATGCCCAGCAGTTCCTCAACACCACGGCAATAAACATCGTTGTTGGAATTGGAGGCAAGATAACATATCCTGTCTGTCAACGGAAGGATCTGGAGATATGTCCTGTCTTCAAACACCTTTTCCATACCTTTATGAATGTAACCGATCTTGAGTTCGGCTTCCCTTATTGTTTCACCCTCGATCTTCAGATCAAGCAAAAAAGGACCTGGCTGCAATGGATGCTGTGGTCCAAGATGCAGGAGTATCTCAGATGGTTTGGTCGGGGAAGTGATTTGAGTTGCTTCATGCGTCATTATTCATCACCTATGTTAAATCGGGATACCCAGCGTAATCTTTACGCAGTGGCCAATCTCCTTCCATTTCTTCTGTCAGCAATAGGACCTTCATATACGGACAATCATTAAATTTGATCCCATAAAGTTCATAAGTTTCCCTTTCGTACCAGTTTGCATTCCAGTAGATACCACAGAGTGAGTCAATATTCGGATCGTCTCTTGGTATTGAAGCTTTTAATGTTATGACCAACGGTGCCGAATATGATGTGACATGATATACCACATCCATTTTATCAGGAGGATAATCCACACCAGATACACAGGAAAGATGGTCGAAACCGTTGTCAAGTAAAAACTGCATAATCTCTTTTACTTTGCCTGGATCTATTCTTGCTACCGCCCTGTTAGGGGAGGGAACATCCACATCAGAAACTGCATCCTTGAACGTATTTGACAGTTCTATCATGATGGTCTTATCTATTTTTTCATCTCCCATCTTTTACACACCACCGTCTGCCGGATTTGGTATTACAGTCCTGTCCTGCTCAGCCACGATCTTTTTCTGAAGTTCAATGAAACCCTGCAAAAGGGCTTCGGGTCTTGGCGGACAGCCGGGAATGTAAATATCCACTGGGAATATTTCATCAAGATGTGTGACTGTACTGTATGATTCCCACCAGGGACCACCTGATATTGCACATTCACCCATCATCAATATCCATCTCGGTTCTAACATCTGGTCCCAGACCCTTTGCAGAGCAGGCAGGTATTTCTTGCTAACATAACCACTGATCATCATTACATCAGCCTGTCTCGGGGAACACCTCGGGATGATGCCAAACCTGTCAGTATCATAATGGGCAACACCTACGCATATTTGTTCAATTCCGCAACAACCCATCGGATGGGTCATAAACCACAACGAGTTCTTTCGGCCCCAGTTCAAAATTTTCTGGAGCGGTGAATTTTTAATGAACTCTTGTATTGCACTTGCAGAAGTGACCGAAACATTCGGCGGAAGCTCTGTCTCTATCTCACCCATTCCAAGACCCCCTTCTTCCATTCATATATAAGTCCCAATAGTACAACAATCATAAACAATACCATCGCTAAAATGCTAAATCCTGTAGTAAAACCTGGTGTAGTTGCAATCACAGCATCATTCACATAAACAGTAA
>DUIM01000185.1 GCA_013330355.1 Methanosarcinales archaeon | reverse complement strand
GTCCGATGTTACCATTCTTACCGTGGCGCTCAATAACGGCTGTACTGAGGATATCCCTGTTTGCATCAGGCAACAGCACACCTGACCCGTAAGTAACAAGTTTGGCATTGTCCTTGTCTGTAAATATCTGGTCGGGAAAGACCTTGATCACATTTACTGAAACGCTGCTATCAGGTGCATAAATTATCTGCAGGTCTTGTGGATTTATCTCCGTGTACCTGATCGTATCGAACACATAATCCGGGTAATTGAAAACAGGTGTCTGTGTCTCAATAGAGGCAATAGGGGCATTAAGGGCGATAGGTTCACCTCCGGCAATAACTGAATGTATACTGAATTCTTCCAGGTCATCAAGGATGACAAGGTCAGCCCTGCGACCAATACTGATAGAACCTACCAGATGGTCTATACGGTAATGCCGGGCTGTGTTTATGGTACACATGGAGATTGCATCCAGAGGGTCCAGACCAAGGGAAATGGCTTTTCTCACAATGGAATCCATGTAGCCTCCCAGCAAATCTTCAGGGTGCTTGTCGTCTGTAACAAAGAACACATTCTCCAGGGATACGCCTTCCTCCAGCAAACGAGGCAGGAAATTCTCAAGGCATTTTGCCGCCGAACCTTCCCTTAGCATCAGCTTCATTCCCAGGCGCAGTTTTTCAAGCGCCTCCTCGTAAGTGAGGGATTCGTGGTCACTGGAAATACCGGCAGCCATATAGCTCCACAGGTCAAGCCCCATCAAACCTGGCGCGTGCCCGTCTACTACCAGCCTGCGCTCCCGGGCCGCCTGTATCATAGCCAGCTTGCCGGCATCGCCGCTTAATACGGCAGGGAAGTCCATTACCTCACCTAAGCACACTACCATCTCATTTTCGATCAGTGCCTGTACATCGGCGGCGTCAAGGGAAGCTCCCGACGTCTCAAATGGCGTGGCAGGTACGCACGAGGATACGGCAACAAAGATGTTTAAGGCCAGGCTCTTTGCCTCTTCCATTACCAGTTCGATGCCCTGCCTGCCCAGTACATTTGCTATCTCGTGCGGGTCGATAACAATGCCTGTAGTGCCATGCTCCAGTGCTTTTCCTGCGAACCGGGACAGGGTGACCATGCTGGATTCGAAATGGACATGTCCATCCAGCAGACCAGGGGATACGTGACTGTGGTTTACGTCAATGATCCTGGTTCCTGCATCCCTCAGGCCTGATACGTCGCCGATACCGACGATGTAACCTGACTGGATGGCGATGTCAGCGTTGAGGATTTCTTTGGTGTTGACATTAATTATTCTGCAGTGTTCAAGGACGGTGTCGGCTTTGATGTCTCCCTTGCCTGTGAAGATTCTTTCTGTGAGCTGCATGGATAACGTATTGGAGTTTATGAAGTAAGAATTTACCTATATTTTATGGAATAAGTTCAACTGAGAGGGAAATATTTATATATTTATTTCCCTCTTAGTTGATCATGAACCATGTAGAGATACAAGAATATTTGCTGGATTTCCAGAAAAGAGCACTACCCGAATTGGTAGATAGAGAACTGGAAGTAAATGGAAGCAACAAGATCAAATCCATTATTGGTCCAAGGCGGGCAGGGAAAACCTCGTTTCAGTTCAAAAAGATTGGTGAACTGATGGCATCCGGAGTTGAAAAGGAACGCATCCTGTATCTTAACTTTGAAGACCCGAGACTTGTGGATGTGCATTTCAAGGAAATCAGGGATATCATAAAGGTACACTGGCAGCTGTATCCGGCTTCAACAAGCAAAAAGTGCATTATTTTCTTTGACGAACCACAGATGATAGAAAACTGGGAGATTGCAGTACGTGCACTGCACGATGAAGGTTTTGAAATATTTCTTACAGGTTCCAGTTCCCGGTTATTGAGTAAAGAGATATCTACGTCCCTTCGCGGCAGGACGTTGTCCTATCTCCTGCTCCCTTTCTCTTTTAAGGAATTCCTGGAAATGGAACATCCGGGTTTTGACCCGAATAGATTGAGCTCAAAGGAAAAATCGCTACTGAAAGGATTGCTGGATCAGTACTTAGAATTCGGCGGCTTCCCCGAGATCATACTGGAAGAGAATCCTGAAACAAGACTCAGGATATTAAATGAATATTTCAACCTGGTGGTGTACAGGGACGTTGTTGAACGATATAAGATAAAAAATACACTGTTGATCAAATGGCTTGTAAAGTCCATGACAGTTTCATACTCCAAAGAATTCAGCGTGCATAAGCAGTATCTGACCCTGAAGTCAAAGGGAATCAAGGCAAGTAAAAATACCCTGTACTCATACCTGTCCATGCTGGAGGATTCGGTGTTCGTGTTTCTTGTGCCCAGATTCGATTATTCTATCAGGAAAAGAGATTTGTCCATCCATAAGGTATATTTATGCGATGTGGGGTTTGCCAGACTTACAGAGATTTCCAGGGATTATGGCAGGAAGATGGAAAATGTGGTATTCCTGGAGCTTGAGCGGCGCAAGAGGGCATTGACAGATATTTTCTACTGGAAGAATCCGCAGCAAGAAGTAGTTGATTTTGTAGTGCAGTCAGGGGGCAGGGTTGAGCAGTTGATACAGGTATGCAGGGATGTTGACGATGCCAATGTAAAGAAGCGGGAGGTCAGGGCCCTGGTTAAGGCGAGTGACCAGCTGGAATGTGATGACTTGCTTGTTATTACCGGGGATTACGATTCAGTTGAGGAGCATAAAGGAAAGGGTATCAGGTTTATACCGCTTTGGATGTGGCTGACAGTGGAATGATATTGA
>DUIM01000178.1 GCA_013330355.1 Methanosarcinales archaeon | reverse complement strand
CCGTAACCATGTTTAAACCGTCCAAAGTGAAGGTCAATAGCATTATGTATATATCTATCAATTGATTCACTATCGGCTTCAATTTCTGCAACAACACCTATTGCATATTCATCTTTTCGATCTTTTCTTCGAATTTGATATTTTAATTTGCCTTGTGAACCCTCTGCTATAATGATAAATTTTGCATTATATGTATCATTATCAGTAAAAACCTCTACATAATCATTTTTTTCCTGGTACTCAAGAACTTTTTCTCCCATTTTAATTTCAATTCCGGTTTCTCCGGCCTTTTCAAGCAGATAATTATCAAAAATACTTCTGGTTATTAAAACCGCTATTCTATTATCCTTATGCTGTTCGACAACCTGGCCTTTGAAGTGGGCTCTTGCACCAAATATATCTCTTTCGATCATAGACCCGGGAATCTCAAAGTCAAGATATGACATTGCATGTTCCGAAAGAGCTCCCCCACATGGTTTATATCTTGGAAAAATCTCTTTTTCAATTAACAGGGTCTTCAAACCTTTTTTTCCTGCAACTCTACCAGCGGCAGAACCGGAAGGACCTCCACCGATAATGATTAGATCATACATACAATAATTTCCTATTACCAGATTATCCCAAAACACAAAGCGTGTACAAACCAAACCAATTAAATCTTCATTGGCAAACTGGAGACCACAGGCTGGGAGTGGACTTGAGGAATTGGATCAACTTACCAAATAAAAGTTGTGCCTAAGCTAAACAAATACCTTTCTGTTTCTTTTTCAGTTGATAATCCCACGACAATGTTAAATACCGATATAACCGTTTTCATTACATGCTAATCTCCTATGAGCTACTAGGCAAACTGTTCGTATATCTGGTAATCGCAGTTATACTGGTAACAGGAATAGCGTTACTGTTTGGTGCCTATAGTATCAGGAAACACAAGATCATATTCCCGAATTACATCTTATTTATGCTCTATCTCTTCTACTCGCCTGCAAAATGGATATGCAGGATATTTTCTATTAAAGAAGAAATTGTAGATGAGATATTGATCGAGGTCAAGAATGCGGTTATGCTTGATAAGTTCAAAAGGACAAAGATAAGACGCGCCGTTATCCTGCCACAGTGTATGAGGCATCCTGAATGCAGGGCACGATGCGACCCTATAGTGGGGTATGAGTGCACTAAATGTGGCAAGTGTGATATTAAACGCATAGTAGAAGCAGCAGATAAGTATAATTTCAAAGTGTTTACTGTGCCGGGCGACAGCTTTGTCAGGAAAATCATGAAGTCCTATGACCCGGGTGCATGTCTTGGAGTAGCATGTTACGTTGAACTGACCGAGTCAATGCAGGCAGTCTCAAAGTTTGTACCGGTTCAAGGCATTTGCCTGATAAGGGATGGATGTTATGATACAAGAGTAGATGTGGCGGAAGTGATTCATAAGATGGAGATATGTGACGATGTATGATCTAATCGGGATTGCACTGATAACGGTTGTGGTTGTGTCCACCTCCCTGGTTATTTTAGCTTTGTTTGTCAGCCGTGCCAGTCTTAATAGAAATGTCTGGCTTGCTGGTTTTTTTGTAAACATACTTGATTATTTCTATCTCCCGATAAAAGCTATCTTCCAGAAGTATTCTGATACCCAAAAGCTGGAACGTTGGATGGTCTCTCTTAAGAACATGGCGCACACCTCTGATTTTAAAAAGACTAAACACCGTTTACTGCTTGCCCCCCATTGTATGCGATCACTTGATTGTCCGGCGTCATCAACAATGTATGGTATTGAGTGTGTTTCGTGCGGAAAGTGCATATTCGCTAAGATAAAAACAGATGCCAAAAGGTATAATTATACCCTCTTTATCGTTGCAGGTTCTTCGTATGTAAGACATATTATCAAAAAGGAATCAGCTGATGGTGCACTTCTTTTAGCATGCAATTATGAACTCAACAAGGTCATGCGCTCTCTAAAGCGTAAGAACATTACGACGTATGGTGTTCCACTATTAAACGACGGTTGCTACGCTACAGAGATGGATTACAGTAAAATGATAGAAGTGATGGAATATTTTAATACTTGAGGAGGCATCCTTTTGTATCATTGTTGAGACAATTTTATAACTTGATGAAAGACTTGCATGAAACCTGTTTCATCAATTTTGACAAAAAACTTTAATATCCACCAATAAGTATTGTAACCCCCAAAACCTGAGGATTTATTATGATCAATATAGTTATACCAAAAGGCAGTCTGGAAGAGCAAACATTACTGCTGTTCAAACAGGCAGACCTTCCTATAAAAAAAACAGACAGGGAATACAACCCTAAAATAAATGACCCGAGGATAAGTAAAGTTAAGGTGCTGCGCCCACAGGAAATCCCCAAATATGTAGAACAGGGATATTTTGACATTGGGATAACCGGACTGGACTGGGTAAAAGAATCAAAAAGCGATGTTGTGGAGGTTGCAGACCTTCCTTATAGTAAACAGGGGGCAGGCAATGTCAAGATCGTGATTGCCGTACCCCAGACAGATGATTCAATCAAAAGTGCCAGTGATATCAAACCCAACAGCAGGGTATCAACCGAATATCCCAATATGACCAGGGATTTTTTTGAAAAAATGGGCGTTCCGGTTGAAATATTCTATTCTTATGGTGCTACAGAAGCAAAGGTTCCCGAGCTTGTGGATGTAGTTGTAGACCTGACCGAGACCGGTTCTACCTTAAGGAAGAACGGCCTGAAGATAGTGGATATAATAGCCGAATCCTCAACCAAGCTGATCGCTAACAAGAAAAGCTGGGATGATCCTGGAAAACGAAAGGATATAGAAGAGATCAGGACACTGCTACAGGCAGTAATTGAAGCCAGGGGAAAAGTGCTCATTGTTCTTAATGTGCACAAGGACAATCTGGATGGCGTGATCGAAGCACTTCCTGCAATGAAGAACCCAACCGTAAGCCAGCTCTACAAATCCGATTACTATGCACTGGAGACAGTAGTAAATAAGAGTGATATAAATATATTGATACCAAAGCTTAAGGCATTAGGGGCAGAGGATATTCTTGAACTTGATATCTCAAAGATAGTCCACTGACTGTAAATATTATTTCCCTGCCCGGTATCAGATCCCGCTAACCAGGTCAAACAGGGCCTTTTTAGGATTACTGGATTTTACCACACCTGAAGCCAGGAGCACGCCTACGCTGCCCAGTTCAAGGGCAGCTTTCATGTCCTCGCCCTTACTGATACCAGCACCGCAGAGCACCTTTACATCCGGATTGATGTTCCTGACTGCTTTCACTGAACCTGATACAACTTCAGGGTCGGCCTTGGAAACAGGGATTCCCGAACCGATAAGTTCCGGGGGTTCAACTGCCACATAATCCGGACCTAATGCCGATGCTGCAATGGTGGTGGCAATATTATTAGTGCATACAATGGTTGTCAGGCCTGTCCTGCCGGCAGCGGTTATGGATGCATCTATATCAGCCAGTTTCAGGCGCCTTTCTGAATGGTTAATTAGCGTGCCGGCAGCACCTGCTTCTTTTACTGCTTCGGCCATAATATGCCCTGTGAAACTGCCCGGCCCCACACCGTCAATATGCTGGGAGAATACTGGTATGTCCACAGTTGATGCAACCCTGTAGATATCAGGGAGTTGAGGTGCTACCGCGATATGAGCGCCGGTCTCGTCCGATACATCCTTGCATGCTTGTGCAATGGTCACGGCATTCTTCCCTGTTCCTTCAGTATATGTCTTGAAATTGAGTACAATTATCGGCTCATTCATTGTATTTTCTCCATAGTTATTCTATGTTTTATTAGAATGTGTTGACAGTCTCATAGCTTTTATTCTCGCATATAGGATAAGTGCATCCACTGCTTATCTGGGTGTTTCAACTTGAATTTCGGAGTTTATATACTATATAAGCCAAAAATGTCATTATTTCTATTTAGCCTTATGCCAATTCTGCTTTTTATTAGTCTCGATCCGACTAAATATTTAAATTATTTTATTCAATAAATATCAATTGATTTATTTTGGAATTCCTACATTGACAGATATATTGGATGAATTGAAAATGGGTTATGTCCTATAACACAGTTGATAGATGGGTGGAGTGCATATTTATCAACTATGGCAAAAAACAAATAAGTAAAAAAAGGAACAATCTTTTTGTAGATAATGTTTTCTCAAGAATATTGAGATGCCATAAAAGCCCACGCCCCCCCATATTCCCTGAATCACTTTCGTACTGCAGTTAACTCCCGGGTCCGGGAACTTCCGGGCCCATACCCATCTGCTCAAGCACACTGGATACCTCACCATAAGCAGTAAAAAGCTCCTTCTTCTGGGCATTGGCAGACTCCACACGAGGCTCGGCAGCTAACCATATCTCATTGTCGCCACTTCCCCTGGTCATAGACACACAGGATAACATATCCGGGTGGGTCAGCCTGTATACAGAGTCCAGACCAGCAGGAGTGACCCATGCAGGGTACTTTTCCTTCAGCTTCTCAACCGTTTTATTCCAGTCCAGAGTTTTAGAAGCTGTAATGTTCAGGTGCAGGTGTGTACGCTCACCCGTAACCTTCTCCTCGATCCTGCCAAGGAATCCCTTATATTCAGGGTCTGATTCAGCAATCTTCTCCACTCCGTGTAGTTCCAGTTTCTCTGCCTCATCCTTGAAGAAAGGGGCCAGGTTCACAACACTTGAGGGGGCGCTCAACAGGGACACACCAAAGAATGTCACCGCACCCAGTGATAGCCCTACGATCACGCCATGCCCCATCAGGGCCGGGTGTATGGTCGCAAGATACGGCGGTGCCATTGTCGGTGTATTTGTCAGGTCAATAACCACAAGTGCGGTCTGTGCCACAGCACCCACCACCATTCCTGCCAGTGCCCCCTCCTTTGTTGCCCGCTTCCAGAACAGCCCACCCATAAGCGGGAAGAAGTATGACGCACTTGCAATGAAAGTTGCAATGTGGATCGCATCAATAATACTGTTAATGAAAAATGATGCAATGGTCGCCGATATCACGATCAATAGCACACTTATGCGGTTCACGATCAGCATCTCTTTCATTGTAGCATCGGGCTTAACAAATCTCTGGTACAGATCGCGGGAAAGACATGAAGCCCCTGATGTGGCAAAGGTATCTGCACACGACATTGCCGCTGCCGCAAGACCTATAGCACAAAAAGCAATCAAGAGTGGTGAGAAATTACTATTAATAAAATCAAGCAGTGCCGGTTCGGCCAGTGCCATTCCTGCCGGGAATCCCATCTTAGCGATCTCGGGGTAGACAGCATTCAGCCCGATGGCTATCACCGCGCATGCAGCAAACACCACGAATATCAGCATCGAAGCCATCACCATTCCGATTTGGGCTGATCTTTTATCCCTGGCTGCCCAGACCCTCTGCCAGGGGTCCTGTTCTGTCATCCAGCCCGGGACGATAGCGACTATAAAGATAAGCACCATTGGAATGCCTACGGACAAGGGGTTCCACCATGTGGAATCAACATTACCGAACAATTCCAAAACACTGATAGATGCGCCGTCAAGAGCACCCGAGGTTGCAGCACCCACTGCAAAAAAGGCCATGGCAATGGTGAACAGTGCCAGGAACGAGAACTGCACAACATCAGTCCAGACAACTGCCGAAAGCCCGCCAAGGGTCACATATATGGATACTGCCACTGCAACAATCAGCGCAGCGTACAACGGGTCAAGCCCGTAGAACACCTGGAGTACAAGGGCAAGTCCCTTGATGTCTGCTACTGCAAAGAGTATCATTACAATGGCTATAATAAATGCCAGGGGTGCCCTGATTGTACTGCTGTATCTCTGTTCCATAAGTTCGGGCTGGGTAATGGCTGGCAGGTGCTTTATCCTGCCCACAAGCATCGCTATGATAAGCAGTGCCAGGATGTTCGGGGCGACAAAACCCCATACCGAGCCCATGCCGCTTAGCATATAGAACCCGATTACAGCAAGGATCCCGCCAGCAGTGAGCCAGGAAGCTGCTGCTGAGAAACCGATGGCTAATGGCCCGATCTCTCTTCCGGCAAGCCAGAAATCTGTTACTGATTTTTGTTTCTTATTAAAGTGCCATCCGATACCGACAAGTCCTGACAAGTAGACAGCCAGCAAAATTAAAAATATATAATAACCATCCATAATTTAACCATCCATAATTACATTTTACTAATTTATTTATCCCTATCATGTTAATGATAATTGAAGATTATTTAGTCTCATTTTTGACATACATATTGCAAAATATATATGGATATTTAAAAAGCAAATTTCAGTTAAAATCAAGTTAACTTGAGACATATAAAGATTGTTTCGATGTGATATAGGATATAGATTTTGAAGAAATTCCTGCTTTGAATTTGTGCATAATTAACTTGAACAAATTTTAATTTTTCCCTGGCATATATTGTAATTCCATTCACAATGGAATTCTTACTTTTCGATGTTTACTTCATCCAGTTATTTATCTGAGATTTTAATCCCTGTTTGATATTTGAGACTTTTTATTATTTTCAGAACACTACTCATTGTTACTTATGTATTTCGCAAATTATATGGTCGATCCTGGCATTTCCAGAACAAATTAAAA